>PKWD01000208.1 GCA_003131945.1 Acidimicrobiaceae bacterium | reverse complement strand
GAGCTGGTGAAGCTCCGGGCGTCCCAGCTCAACGGGTGCGGCTACTGCGTGGACATGCACACCAAGGACGCCGAGGCGATCGGCGTGGAGATGCAACGCCTCCACCTCGTGGTCGTCTGGAAGGAGGCGACGGTCTACTCACCACGCGAACGCGCCGCGCTCGCCTGGTGCGAGGCATTGACGCTGTTACCGAGCTCCGGAGCACACGACGACGTCTACGAGCAGGTGGCAGCGGCGTTCAGCCCCGAAGAGGTCGTGGCCCTCACGCTCGCCATCGTCGCCATCAACGGGTGGAACCGCTTCGCCGTGGGGTTACGCTCCCCGGTCGGCAGCTACGTCCGGGGCGACGACGTTAGTCCATGATTCCGAGCCGTCCGTCCTGACCCATCAGCGGTGGAGGAGAACGGTGGGACGGCACCGCACCCGTCGGCGCGCCCACGCAACGTTCGTGCTGCTGCGAGGAGGTCACGCGCTCGGTCGTCGATCGCAGCGACGTGAATCTGACCGAGGAGACCGATGTGCAGTGGAGTTCTTTGCGGCTCTTTCAACGCGCCAGCAGTACGCCGATCCGAACGCTCGCGACGGTCACGAGGAGCGCGACACGGTAGAACAGTGCGACCGAGCANNTAGCGCCACGAGGAAGAAGCGCACTGCCCTCGTCGAGCATGCCGGTTACCCTCGACAGGGTCCCGGCAGGCAGGCTGCATTGGCAAGATGAACGCGGCAAACTGCGCCGCTACCAGGCGCGCTGGGCCGGGGAGGCGACGACCAAGGCTTGACCGCGCCCGAGCACGATCTGGGCCGAGCCGCCCACGAAAACAAGGTACGCGCTCGCCTGCGACAGTCAGGTGTGACAAGGGTGTTACGCCGTCGGCGGCAGTGGCAAAGTCCCAAGCGAGGACGAAGACGGCCCTAACACGNNTACGACGAAGAGCACCCAGTGCCGCCAGACTGGTGACAGGTGGGCACCACGACCGCTGCCGGCGCCAGGTTGCGCTGGCTCGATGAGGTGCACGGGACATACCCGTCCGCACGTACGTCGCCTGCGAAGTCGCGACGCAAAACGAAGCTTGTTCTTCTCATGGCCGAGAAACAATTTGAGACTGTGACGCGCGCGTTGTACATGAAACCGCGTGAAGGGATGTCCGAGGCGGCCGTCTGATGGCGACAACGCTCAAAGTGGGCGGAGTCTGAAGCCCGCGTTTCTCGGCTCAGCGAGAGATCACCTGGGCGGCGAGAACGAGGATCGCCAAGGTCAACAGCGCCATCACGCTGCGAAGGGCGCCGGCCAGCAGCCGACCTCGGCGCACGGCGAGCACGGCGCCGGGGTCTTCGGGAGCGCCCATCGCTCTGCGGCGCACGGTCGTCATCGCACGCGCCTGGACCATGCCTGCGGCGGTGGCGAACACCAGGGCCCCGGACAGGCCGACCGCGGCGTCGATGGTGCCCGACCACCCAGACGGTGGCCAGGCGAGCGCCAGGCCGACTCCGATGGCGAGCAGCAGCGAGGCGGTGCCGACGATGCCGTAGCGCCGGCCAATGGCACGGAAGAAAGTCACTTGGGAGGGACCGTCGAGGACCTTGCGGGCCACGTTGGCGACGAGCGCCAGGCAGACGAGGCTGCCCACCCAGATGCAAGCGGCGATCAGCTCTACGGCGACCAACGGTGTCCTTGTTAGCATCCTGCTCCCTTTTCGTCTGGCCAGTTTCTGGACGCTGACGTGCCCGGCCTACGGCGAGGTGTTTTCGACTGCCAAGTGCCGCACCCGCACGCGGCGCCAGGCCTGCCGCGGGTCCTTGACCACCAGGTCTACGACCGCGCCTCGTCGAGGGTCGTGGCCATACCCTCCACCAGGCCGAGGTGCAACTGGCAGACGGTAGCGGGATCAATCGCCGCGACCTCGACGAACGGACAGCGCCCGAGTACGAAGTCTCAGCCCCGGCGCTGGGCGACGGCGACCGGGTGGAATCCGTCGGCGGTCATGTCCTCTTCGAGCACCGAGAGGATGCCGTCATGGCGCGCTGAGGTGTTGCGAGCGCGACGGCGGCCTGCGGCACGGCCGACGTCGCGGGGAGTTTCCTGGGTGTGGACGACCTCGCTCAACAGGGTGGCGAGCAGCTCGTAAGGGCCGTCGGTTTCCCACGTGCCGCCGATGTCGGGGTTGAGTCGGTAGAGCAGGCGGGGGCGCCCCGGCCGGTTGCGTCGTTCCACCTCGTCGACGACCAGGCCCGCGTCCTTGAGCACGGTCAGGTGTTGGCGCACGGCGTTGTGGTTGAGGGCGACGAGCGCGGTGAGCTCGGCGACACCCACCTGTCGTCGGGCGTCCGCGATGTGACGGAAGATCCGATGGCGCGTCGGATCGCCGAGGGCGCGGGCCTCGCGCTCGACCCCGTTAGGTAGCGGGCCGCTCACCCGCTCGCCCTCGGTCTTCGTTGCGCTGGGCCCATTTCTCTAGTGTAGACTCGAAATAGAGTTGCTGTCGGAGATGCCCTGGAGCCGGGTCGGCCCGGGCAGGATGAGAAGGGAGATCCGGTGACGAAGACCGAGGCCTTCGAGTTGATGATCGCCCCCACCGGGCGTTTCAGGAGCACGTGGGAATGCGGGTGGCCGCCCTGGTCAACGCCGTCGCCGCTGGAAGCTCGCCCGAAGCCGCAACGGCCGAGCTGGTCGCCTATCTGGCCGACGAGGTGCTTCCCCACGCGCTGGCTGAGGAGCACACGATCTACCGCGTCGCCGCAACCCGCGCCGAGCTGGCGGCGACCGTGACAGACATGATCGCAGAGCACCGGAGCCTTGCCTCGGGGATCGAGCAGCTCGCCACCGCGTCGACCGGACCGGACGCGGCGCGCCAGGCCGAGGCGATCGCAGCGCTCTTCGCGGCGCACGTGGCGAAGGAGAACGACCTATTGCTACCTCCGTTGCTTGTCGACGACGAGGTGGACCTGGCGCAGCTGCTGGTACACATGCAGCGCCTCACCGAGGCGGCCCACGAGGCGACGTCGTTCAGTGAGGACGCATCGACACCCGACCCCGAGGCCGTGGTGCTGTCGCTGCTGTTGGAGGCGGCGACCGACCTGGCGAAGGCCGGCCAGGGAGACCGGGCGTGCAAACTCGCCGCCTCAGCATGGGCTGCTCTGCGCGTGCCGAGACCCGAGCTCGCTGTGAGAGTCACTGCCGCGCTACACCGGCTCGCCCGGTTGGTCAGCGCTGAGCCAGTGACGTTTCATGCCGCAGACGACGGCCACGACCGGGGTGGTGATCCCCACCTCGACGTCCGAGACCTTGCCCCGGCGCAGCGTCACGAGTCGATCTTCGCCGAGTACCACGCCCTTGCCCCCGGAGCCGGTTTCATCCTCGTGAACGACCACGACCCGAAGCCCCTGCGCTACCAGTTCGAGGTCGAGCACCCCGACGAGTTCACCTGGGACACCCTCGAAGCCGGGCCACAGGTGTGGCGCGTGCGGATCGGCAAGGCACCATCTGAAGACGAGGCAGCGTTCGGCACGGGTAAGCCTGATCGCGAAGAAGAGCCGGAGCTCGACGTCCGCGTCCACGCCCACGGCCAGCGCCACGACGTGATCTTCACCGCCTACCAAGGGCTTGCCCCCGGAGCCGGTTTCATCCTCGTGAACGACCACGACCCGAAGCCCCTGCGCTACCAGTTCGAGGCCGAGCACCCCGGCGAGTTCACCTGGGACTGCCTCGAAAGCGCGCCCAAGGTGTGGCGCGTGCAGATCGGGCGGAGTGTCGGCCGGCCGGTGCCATGAGTTCGCTGTCCGTGCGCTCGCGCCTCTGCTCGCTGGGCGAGCTCAGGGCTGAGCCCCTGCAGCGGTTCGACGTCGCCGGGCGTCGTATCGTGGTGGTGGCGCTGAGTGCGGAGTTTGTCGCCCTCGATGACACCTGTAGCCACGAGAGCGCGTCGCTCACCGAGGAGGGCGAGGTGGATGCCGAGGCACGGGAGATCGAGTGCTGCCGCCACGGGGCTCGGTTCTCGCTCGATAACGGTGCCGCGGTGTCGTTGCCCGCGACGACACCGCTTCGTACCTACCGGATCGTCACAGAGGGCGACGAGGCCTTCATCGAGATGCCCGAGCCCTGATTGGCCTGTGGGACAGCGCCGTCGGCAGGGCTGGGAGTGGTGAGGGCTGAGCCGGCCCCACGCTGTTGGGGCTTCGGCGCCGAGCCCGTTGGGGCTTCTTCATCGTTCCCCCCGGTTGCCGGCGCTTCGCGCCGTCGGTCCCCGAACTCGGCCGCCGCTGCCGTGGGGGTCGGCATGCCTCGGTTGGGCAGGGCAGCCAGTACGACGATGGCGGCGACACCCACCACGACGGCGGCCACGATGAGGGCGTGGTCCATGCCGCTCACGAACGACGTGCGGGCCGCCGAGGAGAGGGCGTGGCCGAAGGGGCCGGGCACACGCTGGGCCACCGCTTGGGCGCCTCCCACCGACCCGAGGATCAATCGTCGGACGCCTCCGGGGATTGAAGAGCCGCTCAGGAAGGCACTCATGTGGGAGCGGTAGTGGGCGATGAGCAGTGTTCCCAGCACGCCGACCCCGAGCGCACCGCCGATCTGTAGCGCGGTGTCGTCAGTGGCCGAACCGACCCCGGCCTCCGCCGCCGGGAGCGAGCCCATGACCGACTCGGTGGACGGGGCCAGGGCGAGGCCGACGCCGATACCGATGAGGAGGAAGGCGGGCAGCAGGTCGGTGTAGGTGCTGTGCACGCTGGTGCGCGACAGGAGGCCGAGGCCGACGGCGATGAGCAGCATGCCGCCGCCGACAACCGGCTTGGTGCCGAGACGGCGGGAGCGGGCCAGCAGCACCGACAAGGGTGCGGCCACCAGCAGCACCAGGGCGATGGGAGCAACCCGCAGGCCGGTCTGCAGGGGGCTGAAGCCGAGTGAGAACTGGAGGTACTGGGTCATCAGGAAGAACATGCCGAGCAGGGCGAACAGCACGAGGGCCAGCGATGAGATGGCGGCGCTGAAGCGGCGATTGCGGAAGAACGCCAATGGCAACATGGGATGGTCGCAGCGCCGCTCCCACCACACGAAGGCGGCGGTGGCGACGGCGCCGCCACCCAGCGCGCCCAGGGTCAGCGGTGAGGTCCAGGACCGGTTGGGAGCCTCGATGATCGCCCACAGCCA
>PKWD01000325.1 GCA_003131945.1 Acidimicrobiaceae bacterium | reverse complement strand
CCCCGTGTCGAGCACCTCGGCGATCCGCCTGCTCAGACCGAGGCGCTCGAGAGCGGCCACGGCCACCACTCCGGCGCCTTCCCGGGCGGCGCGCTCGAGACGGGTGGCCATGTTGCCCCGCAGCTCGACGAAGGTGAGGTCCGGGCGCAGCCAGGCCAGCTGCGCCCGCCGCCGCACCGATCCCGTGGCCACCCGGGCTCCGGGCGCCAGGTCGTCCAGGCGGGCACCGACGAGGGCGTCGCGGGGATCGGCCCGCTCCGGAACACAGGCGAGGACGAGGCCGGCCGGTGTCTGTGACGGGAGGTCCTTGGCCGAATGGACGGCGATGTCGGCCCGCCCTTCGAGCACCGCCGTCTGGATCTCGCTGACGAACACCCCCTGGCCCCCGAACTGGGCCACCGGAACGTCGGCCATCCGGTCACCGGTCGTCTGGATGACGACGATCTCGCAGGAGGCCGCGTCGCCAAGGGCCCCGAGCAATCCGGCCACCCGGTCGGCCTGCCACCGGGCCAGCGGTGATCCCCGGGTGGCCAGCCGGATGGGTCCCGCCGGCGGCACTACAGGTCGAAGAGGCTGCGGAGTGCTTCCACGAGCCGCTCCCCGCGTGGCGTCCCGGCCGCCTCCTTCAAGGCCACCGTCGGCTGGTGCAACACCTTGGCCACGATGTCGTTCACCACCGACTCGACCTCGTTCCACTGGCCCTCGTCCAGCTGGGCCAGCCGGTTCCGGTGACGCTCGAGCTCGGACCGGCTCAGCTGCCCCACCCGGTCCCGCAGGGCCGAGACGATCGGGGCCGCCCCCCGGGCCCGTTCGTCGGCCCGGTAGCGCTCGACCTCCTGCTGCACGATGGCCGTGGCCCCGGCCACCTCGCCCCGCCGGCCGTCGAGGGCCCGCTCGGCCAGCTCCGAGAGGTCGTCCATGTCGAGCAGCTCGATCCCTGCGATGAAGGCGACCGCCGGATCGACGTTGCGCGGGACGCTCACATCGACGACGACCAGAGGGCCGCGCATCGCATCGGCCCCAGCCGCATCTGCCCCAGNNTCTGCCCCAGCCGCATCTGCCCGGGCCGCCGCCACCGAGGTCATTTTCTCGACATCGAGAACGGGCAGCGAGGAACCGGTCGACAAGAGCACGGCGTCGGCCGCCTCGAGCGCCCCGACGAGTCCGGCCATGCCGACGCCGACGCCACCGACCCGACCGGCCAGAGCCCGGGCCCGCTCGACGGTGCGGTTGGCCACCACGATCTCGGCCGCCCCCTCGGTTGCCCCGTTGCTCTGGGCCAGCGCGTCGACGATGCCCTCACCCATCGTCCCCGCCCCCACCACCAGGACGCGGCGGCCGGCCAGTGATCCCCCCAGCCGGGCCGTGGCCAAGTCCACCGCCACATGCGACAGCGAGGTCGCACCCCGGGCGATGGCCGTCGACGACCGCACCTTGCGTCCGGCCTTCACGGCCCGCTGGAAGAGTCCGGACAGCACCGGCCCGGCGGCCCGTTCGGCCNNTGCTCTTCGATGACCTCGACCGTCGTGCCCGCGCTGGTGGCCAGAAAATCCTGGAGGTCGGCCACCCCCTCGTGGAAACGCTCGACCACCGCGTAGAGCTCGGTCCGCAGACAGGTCGAGAGCACGACGACCTCGGACAGGTTCGACCGGTCCCGCAGGGCACCGAGGGTCTTGCCGAGCACCTCCTCGGGAACCGCCACCCGCTCGAGCAGATCGAGGGGCGTGCTGTGATGCTCGAGACCGACCACGACAACGGACAACTTGGCTGCAGAGCTCCTCGTTCGCGACGGACGATCAGAGGCCCACCGGGCCGGCCCTCGCCGATCCGGCCCTCGCCGCCCTCCCTATAAGGATGCCGGTCGGCGGGACCCACCGCCAGACAGGGCGGTTGGCCAGCAAGACGGTGAGGATCAGGCCGGTTCCGCCGGAGTGAGCCCGACCACGAGAGACAACGGCGACCATTCCTCGGTCGCCCCCGGCTGGTCCCGGTGCGAGAGGTAGAAGCTCATCACTTGGAGCTCGATCGAGAGGTCGACATAGCGCAGGAGAACGGTCGGAGGCACCGTCAGGACCTTCGGGGCGAAGTTGAGCAACGACGCCACCCCGGCCGCGATCATCCGGTCGGCCACGTCCTGGGCCGCGCTCGCCGGGGTGGCGATGACCCCGATGCTCGGCAGGTCGGCCGCCGCCACCGTCTCGAAGTCGTCGAGATGCTGGACCGTGACGCCCTGGATCCTGCTCCCCACGAGCGAGGGCTCGACGTCGAACAGCGAGCAGACCCGGAACCCCCGGGAGGTGAAACCCTGGGAGTTGGCCAGGGCCCGCCCGAGATTGCCGAGCCCCACCACCACCACCGGCCAATCGCCATCGATGCCCAGTTCCCGGTCGATCTGCGACAAGAGGTACTTCGTGTCGTAACCCGAGCCCCGGGTCCCGAAGGAGCCGAGGAAGGAGAGGTCCTTGCGGACCTTCGAGGCGTTCACCCGGGCCATGTCGGCCAGCTGGTCGGAGGCCACCGTGGCCGTCCCGGCCCGGACGAGCTCGAGGAGGATCCGTTGGTAGACCGGCAGCCGGATGACCGTGGCCTCGGGGATGCGGCGGGGCTTGGGGTCGACCATGGTGAGCGGATCGTATCGACGGGCGCGCCCTCAACACCAAGTCGGCGGCGCGCTGGTCGGCGCGCTGGTCGGCGAGGTGGCGGGTTACTGCTCGCGCAGGGCCCGCCGCAGCGCTTTCCCGGCCAACCCGTGGGGCAGCTCGGAGACGAACCGGACCGTCGTCGGGCACTTGTAACGGGCCAGCCGGCTGGCGCAGTGGTCGCGGACATCCTCTTCGCTCACCCGGGCCCCCTCGGCCACCACGATGACGACGTCGACCGTCTCCCCCGAGGCCGGGTCCGGCCGGCCCACCACCACGGCCTCGGCGATCCCCGGCAGCGATCCGACCACCCTCTCGACCTCGGCCGGGTAGACGTTGAAGCCCGAGACGATGATGAGGTCCTTGTACCGGTCGACGACGAAGAGATCCCCGTCCTCCCCGATGACCCCGACGTCGCCGGTCCGCAGCCAGCCGTCGGCGCTCAGGACCTCGGCGCTGGCATCCGGATCGCGCCAGTAGCCGGCGAAGACGTTGTCGCCCTTCACCCAGATCTCGCCCGGATCCCCGTCGAGCACGTCCTGCTCGGCCTCGTCGACCAACCGGACCTCGACCCCCGGGAGAGGCAGCCCCACCGAACCCGGACGGTTGCGGCCCGTCCCGAGCGAGGTCGACACGGCCGGCGCCGCTTCGGTCAGGCCGTAGCCCTGCCAGACCGGAACCCCGAAGGCCTTCTCGAAACCGGCCGCCACCTCGGCCGGCAGGGCGGCCGCCCCCGAGATGGCCCGTCGGACCCCCGACAGGCCCCCCTCGGCACCGGCGGCGGCGGCGGCGCCGGGGTCGTGCTCGGCCAGGGCCACCCAGGCCGCGAACATGGCCGGGACCCCGAGCACGTTCGTGACCCCGAGCTCTTTCACGATCCGCAGACTCTCGGCGGCGTCGAAGCGCTCCTCCAGGATGAGCGCCGCCCCCGAGGCGAGCGACAGCCCGAGGGCCACGTTCAGCCCGAACACATGGAACAGCGGCACCGCCGCCAGGCTCACATCGTCGGCCCGGACGATCTCCCCCGGCAGCGCCAGCATCTGCTCGAGGTTGGCCCCCAGGTTCCCATGGGTCAGCATGGCCGCCTTCGGCGCGCCCGACGTTCCCGACGTGAACAGCAGGACGGCCAGGTCGTTCTCGTCGCGTCCCACCATCGGGAGGGCCGCCTCCTCGGTCACCGGGCCTCTGATGGCATCACCGTTGGCGGCGTTGGCGTCGCTGCCGTTGGCGCCGGTGGCGGCCGACAGTTCCTCCCACGCCGGCGCTTTGGCCGTGCCGGAGCCGGGCCGGACGATCAGGGGCGAGAAGCTGAGGCCCTCGCCCAGCTCGGCCGCGCTCAGGGCGGCGGCCCCGCCGGCGAGCAGCGCGGCCGGGGTGACGGCCTCGAGCTCTCGGGCCAACTCGGCCGGCGGGCTGTTCGGGTTGAGGGGCACCGCCACACAGCCGGCCGCCAGCACGGCCAGATAGGCCACCACGAAGTCGACCGACGTCGGGGNNTGGCCAGGCGATGGCCACCCGGTCGCCCGGTCCCACCCCCAGCCCGGCCAGACCGGAGGCCGTCGCCGCGGCACGACGCCGGAGCTCACCCCAGCTGTGCCATCTCCCCCCGTCGTAGAGAGCGCGCCCGGCGGCCGGATGCCCGACGACCAGCGACGCCAGGTTCATGGCGCCTGGCTCGGGACCCGGTGGAGAGTAACCATGTCTCCCGATCGCACCCCGAGCACGGTAGCGGCCGAGCGGCGGTGGCACACGAGGGCCAGCCGTCCGTTGGCGTCGACCATGAGCCCGACCGTTCCTTCTCCGGCACCCTCGAGGTCCGAGAACGAGCCGATCATCGGGCCGCGCCGCATCGATCCCGCTGTCGCCGCTGACGTCGCTGCTGCTGCCGCCGCTGCCGGGCCGTGGCCGTGGACCCGGATCTCGACGGCCTCGTCCCCACCGGCCCCGCCGTCTCCGCCGTCCCCGCCGCCGAGGCCGGCCCGGGCGGCGTCGGCCGGTCGGGCCGCCAGTTGGACGTTCCCGAACCGGTCGACCGAGAGCACCTCGGCCTCCACCGATCCCGGGGACACCCTCAAGATCGGAGGGGCCAGGCGGACGAGGCCGGCGGGGTCGACGGGCATGCCGACGTCGTTCAGGGTGGCCCCCGACCAGAGCCGGGCGGCCACCGGGGCGAAGAGGTCCCGACCGTCGAAGGTCCTCCCTGCGGGGCCGGCGAGGGCGGCGGGGGCCCCGGTTCGACGGGCTCCCCTGACCGCCGGCAGAGCCACGGCGGCGACAGCCCCGCCGAGGGCGTCGATGGCCCAGCCGAGGAGGCCGTTGTCGGGCCCGACGAGAAGGCCGGGACCGTCGGCCGAAGAGCCATCGGCGCCCCGGACAGCTACGGCCACGGCCCGACGGCCGCTGCCGACACCGGGATCGACCACCGCTACGACCACTCCGGGTCCCAGAAATCCCACGGAGCGTGCCAGGATTAGGGCGCCGGCCCGGACATCGAAGGGGGGAACACCGTGGGTCAGGTCCACGACGGTGGCGCCGGGGGCCTGCCGATGGAGAACAGCCCTGGTCAGGCCGGCGAATTCATCATTCTCGCCGTAGTCGGTGAGGAGGAACACAGCCTCCCGGCGGAGGGGCGCCGCCGACCGACCGTCCCCGGGGGAGGCGGCCGGAAATTCGTCAGCCAGCCTGCGTGTACCGGTCGGACAGGTAACGGTTCACATCGTCCTCACGCAGGCGAAACGACTTCCCGACGCGTACCGCCGGAAGATCGCCGCCATTGATCAGCCGGTAGACCGTCATGTTCGACACCCGAAGTGTGCTCGCTACCTCGCGAACCGTAAGGTAGCGAGCGCTCGTCGCGTCATCCGAACTCAGTGGAATCACCCCTCTCCGCCTGTATTCGACTGTACGTCACTGTGGGTGAAGTTGGAAAGGGGGCGCAAAATGCTCCTGTGGCGATTCCTCTCAACCGGCCCGCCGGCGATCATGTCGGGACTCTGACCTGGAATTATGATCATGGGCCGGTCAGCGCGCAGCGCAGCGGCCGGAACGGTTCACGAAAGGCTCATGATCCGCGAACGCGCCGTGGCGGCGGCCACGGCAACCTCGAAAGCCTTCCGCAGCCCGCTGGTTTCGAGCGCGGCCAGGCCGGCCTCGGTCGTTCCGCCCGGCGAAGTGACCTGGGCCCGCAGCGTTTCCGGCTCCTCGCCGGTCTCGACCAGGAGCCGGCCGGCCCCGGCGATCGTCTCGAGGGTCAGGGTCCGGCTCACCTCCGGATCCAGCCCGGCCTCCACCCCGGCGGCGATCAGGGCCTCGGCCACCAGGAAGATGTAGGCCGGTCCCGAACCCGACAACCCGGTCGCCGCGTCCAGGGAGGCCTCCTCCAGCCGCACCACCCGCCCGACCGCCCCCAGGATCTCCTCGGCCCAGGCCACATCGGCCTCGGCCGCCCGGGAACCGCCGGCCAGGGCCGAGACACCGGCGCCGACCAGGGCCGGAGTGTTCGGCATGGCTCGCACCACGGCCGGGCCCGGTCCGAGCCAGGACTCGAGCCGCGCCAGGAGCACCCCGGCCATGATCGAGAGGACCCGGCCGGGCCCGACCTCGGCCAGGGCCCGGCAGGCCCCCTCGGCATCCCCCGGCTTGACCGCCACGACGGCGCCCTCGGCCGCCGTCGGCCTGTTCATCACCGACACCCCCGGCAGGGTCTCGGCCAGAACGATCCGTCGGCCGGCATCGGCTTCGACCACCGCCACCGAGCCCGGGTCCCAGCCGGCGGCGACGAGTCCACCGACGAGCGCCGTCCCCATCCGTCCACCACCGACCACGAGAAGTCTCGGCCGCATCCCTCTGCTCCTCCGGCGTCGACGACACCCTCCGGCCTCGACGCCGCCGAAGGCTATCCCCGACCGCACCGACCGTTTCCGATGAGTAACCGCCACGTCCACCGACATCTCAACCGACCATGGCCAACGACATGCACAGCACGCGCGTCATCTCTCCCCTGGGCCGCGCGGCCACGGCACGGCGCCGCACAACCTTCGTTTGGCGACGCGCATCACGACGACACAACCTCCGTCGCGCAACACCGACAGCGAGAACTTGTGTGCCGACGCGGCTCGGCCCGAGGAACCCAGGACACCGGCCGCACTTCCCCGATCGGCCGGCATCTCAAGCCCCTCGGGCCGTGCCGGGGCGCACCATAGTCGGCACAGCACAGACCCGTCAGGGCCTCGCCACCCCAAAAAAACACTTGCTATGTCGCGACGCTCGTCTGACCTCGCATGCAGTGACCGGCGCGCCGACTCACACGCGCCCACACGCATCCAAAAGAAAACGCGCGTGATGGCGCGCCGACCCGCGTCCGGCGCGCCAGGGCAGTCGGACTCGGTTCGTCACTCGCCTCGGTGAGTCAGTCGTTCCGGTGACTCAGACGTTGCGGTGNNGACGTTGCGGTGACTCAGACGTACCGGTGACTCAGACGTTCCGGTGAGTCAGACGTTTCGGTGAGTCAGACGTTTCGGTGAGTCAGACGCTTCGGTGAGTCAGACGTTCGATGACTCAGACGTTCCGGTGAGTCAGTGGGGCCGGCGGCGGTAGCGGCCGGCGAAACCAATTCCCATCGCCGTCGGGAAGTACGCGTCGACATAGGCGAGCGACGAGCCCACGATCCGGTCGAGCTCCTCTTCGCTCACCATCGCCACCGGCATTTCACCGACCAGGTAGACCGCATCCTCGGCTCCGAGCGCGAATCGCATCTGGTGCAGATCGGCGTTGCGCCGCAGGAGGTATTCGAAGGTCTCGCTCACATTCACCTCCGGCGCCGGCATCACCTGGGTCTCGTATTGAAGCGTCCGCTGACGGACCCGGAGCCAGATGGTGACGAAGTCCTTCTCCTCGCCCGCCAGCCGCAGGTACCAGCGCCCGAGCTCCTCCTGGCGATCGACGGCCACGACGGCCCCTTGCTCGCCCAGCCGGGCCGCGGCCCACCGCGCGATCAGCTCCTCGCACGCCGCCCGTTCGTCGGGGCTGGCGATGTCGGCGACGGCCAACCGCGCGACACGCGTCAGCGACAGGCCACGAGCCGCTCGGCCGTGAGCTCCTCGTAGGTCGTCCGCAGGAGGGCGGCCGCTTCGGTCCAGGTGTAACGCCGGGCCCGTACGACGGCGGCCGTGGCCAGCCGCTCACCGAGGAGCGGGTCCCCGAGTACCCGGGCCACGGCGCCGGCGAAGGCCCCCGGTGTCGGATTCTCGACCAGGTAACCGGTGTGACCGTGATCGACGAGCGTCGTCAACCCTCCCACCGCGGCCGCCACCACCGGCGTCCCGCAGGCGGCCGCTTCGAGGGCCACCAGTCCGAAGGACTCCGAACGGCTCGGTACCACACAGACATCGGCCGCCCGGTAGTAGGTCGAGAGCAGCTCATGGGGTTGTGCGGCGACCAGGTGCACCCGGTCGGCCAAACCCTGGTCCTCCACGATCTTCTCGACATGGGCCAGGTGGTCCTCGCCCCGCGGCCCGCTCGGGCCACCGACCACGACGAGGTGGGCGTCGGGGAACCTCTCCAGCGCCGCCAGTGTCCGCACGGCCACGTCGGCCCCCTTCAGGGGCTGGATCCGTCCGACGAACAGCAGCAGCGGCACACCGGCCGGCAGACCGAGGGCCCGCCGCGCCTGGGGCCGGTGCCCCGGTCCGAAGAAGGCCTGATCGACCCCCGGTGCCACCACCCTGATCCGCTCCGGGTTCGAGCCATAGAGGTCGGCCAGCTGCGAGGCCTCCACGCTGCAGGAGGCGAGCACCACCTCCGAGCACCTCATGATGGTGGCCTCCGCCTCGGCCCGTCGGTGCGGCTCGTCGCTCGAGACCTCCTCCGGGCTCGCCTCCGCCTTCACCCGGGCGAGCGTGTGGAAGGTCGACACGAGCGGCAGCTCGAGCTCGTGCTTCAACCGGTGACCGGCCAGACCCGAGAGCCAGTAGTTGGCATGAAGGGCGTCGTAACCCGTCTCCTCGTGGAAGGCCGGATCGACCCCCGCCCCCGACATCATGAGCGACCGGACATTGTCCGTGAACTCCTCCACCACCGCCGGCAGCTGCTCCTTGGCCACCGCCGCCAGTGGACCGGCCGGCACGTGGTGGACCCGGAATCCCGGCTCGACCGTGACCGTGGCCGGAAGGCTCGCCGACCAGGCCCGCGTATAGACGTCGCATTCCACCCCGGCCCGAGCCAAGGCCGTCGTCAATTCGCGCACGTAGACGTTCATCCCCCCGCCGTCACCGGTTCCCGGCTGGGCGAGCGGCGACGTGTGCAGGGATAACACAGCGAGTCGGCGCACCGGCGCCGAGCCTACCCGCCGACCGAACCGCCTCAGCCGGCCCCACCGGCTCAGTCTCTGGCGCTCACGCCCTTGCCACGCCCCGTCCGGGCCGCCGGGACACCCACGTCATCGTGGCCGTCCCCGCCGTCCCCGGTCCCGTTCCCGGTCTTGGTCCCGGTCTCGGGACGACCGGACTCGTTCCCGTGGAGTCCGGTCTCGGTCTCGTGCCGGGCTTCGATCTCGTGCCGGGCTTCGGTCTCGTGCCGGGCTTCGTTCTCATGGCGGAAGGACAGGTAGATCCGGATGAGGGCCTGCTTCTGGTCCTCGGTCAGGAAGGGGTCGGCCAGGACGTCGCGGGCCAGGTCGGCTTGGCCGGTCCCGGGCTCGAGGATGCCGGCCTGGACATAGAGGGTCTCGGCCGAGATCCGCAGTGCCTTGGCGATCTGCTGCAGGATCTCGGCCGAGGGACGTCGCAGGCCGCGCTCGATCTGGCTCAGATAGGGATTGGAGATCCCAGCCAGCTCCGACAGTCGCCTGAGCGACAGACGGGCCGTGTTCCGCTGCTCCCGGATGAAGGCCCCGAGGTCCCCGAATCTCTCGGGCAGCTGCTTCGGCATCTGCGGTGCTGGCGGCCGCTCAGTTGTTCTCAGGCTCGGGCTTGTTCCCGGGTTTGGCCGGTGTCGAGACGAGAAGACCGTCGACGGTGGCTTCGCCGGTCTTGTAGCGACTGACGATCTGGGCCTGCAGGGCGTCGATCCGTTCGTGCAACATCCGGCGCTGGTCGGAGATGCGCTTCTCGATGACCGTGAGTCGCTCGGCGATGGCCCGGAGATCACTTTCGGTCATCGTCGGCAGCTGGCCGATGGTCTCGGCGTCGAGAACCTCGTCGATCTCCCTCGTCAGGTCGACCTTCTCCATGTCCGGCGACATCTGCGAAGGCAGCCGCCCGTACCCCGAGGGCCGGGCCGGGCCCGATCCGATGATCGCCGACAGGTCCTCGACGACGGCGTCGAGGTCGCCGACGCTCTGGCCGCTGTGGCGGTGGTCGAGGAAGCTGTGCACGACGTCGAGCCGTCCCTGGACCACCCGCCGCAGATAGGAGACGATCGTCTCCGCTTCCTGACACTCGGCCCGCATGGTCCGCACCTCGTCGAGCGACCGCGAGTCCAACCGGTCGAGGTAATCAGAAGCGAAGAGCCGTTCGAGCTCCTTGTCCGCTTGGGTCACGGGCCGATCGTACCGCGCTCCCTGTCGGCTCCGACGGTTGGCGCCGGCCCGATTCGACCCGACAGACCCTCCGGCCTGCCCGGCGACGGACATGGCAAACCCCGGCGATCATTCTCGGGGCGGATCCAACGACAACCGTTCAGCCCAGCCGGTCGGCCCTGCCGGTCAGCCCAGCCGACCGGCCCGGTCCGGCGGGAAGTAGCGGTAGACGGCCCGACCCAGGATGTCCCGCCGGTCGACCGGTCCGAAGACCCGGCTGTCGCTGCTCGACGCACGGTTGTCCCCCCAGACGACGACCTCGTCGCCGTCCACCGAGACCACCCGCTTCACGATCAGTCGTTTCTCATCCAGTCGTTTCCCGTCCGGCCCCTGGCCGACCTNNGGGGGAGGCGGCGCGGATCCTCGAGGGCGACGATGTCGCCGACCGCCGGTCGACGGCGAGAAAGCACGAGGAGCCTGTCACCGCTTCTCAGGGTCGGCTCCATGCTCGGTCCCTCGACGACGACCCGCCGTGGTCGCCGAACAGAGACTGCGCCCCCGCCCAGAAGAACGGCCACCAGAAGACCGGCCACCAGAACACCGGCTCCCGGAAAACCGGTCGGCACCGAAAGGGAAACCCTCGGTCGGAACCGGGCCAAGTTCACCGGCGGGTACGCGTGGGTAAGGTGACCCTCGTACCGAACGGTTCCCATCTGGACGAAGGAGTCCTACCCATGCGCATCGCGGATCGCCTGCTCACGACCATCGACCGCCTCGCCCCCCCGGTGACGGCCCACGCCCACTGCGACCTCCCCTGTGGTGTGTACGACCCGGCCCAGGCCCGGATCGAGGCCGAGTCAGTCCGCGCGATCTGCGAAAAATACCAGGGCTCGGACGACCCGGTCTTCAAGGAGCGGGCGGTGGTCATCAAGGAGGAGCGGGCCGACCTCGTCAAGCACCACCTGTGGGTGCTGTGGACCGACTACTTCAAGCCCGAGCACGCCAAGAAGTACCCCGAGCTCGGTGACATCTTCTGGAAGGCGACCAAGGCGGCCGGTGAGGCCAAGAAGTCGACCGACGTGAAGGTGGCCGAGGACCTCCTCAACCAGATCGCCGCCATCGACAAGATCTTCTGGGAGACCAAGAAGGGGTAGCGGCCCGGCCGGGTCCGCCCCGCGTCGCTCGTCGAGGCCCCTAGGGCAGAGCGAGCGGGAGGTGGGCCCGGCAGAACCGACCGGCCGGGGCCGCCTCGAGCTCCTCCTCGCTGAAGACCTGCCCGCAGGTCTCGCAGCGCCCGTAGGTGCCGTCACCGAGCCGCTCGAGGGCGAGCTCGACGTCGGCCAGCTCTTGTTCGATGCTGTCGAGCAGCACAAGGTCGATCTCTCCGGCCGTCGCCCCACCCTCTTCTGGCGCCATCTCATTTTCGCCCCCCGCCATCTCACCGTGGTCGGGCCCACTGCGGTCGGGCGCCACGTCGGAGTCGGCTGACGCCATGGCAGCCTCGTCGGTGCGCGAGGGACCGTCGTCGGTGGCGAGGTCACTGTCGTCGTCCACGGGACCTGATCGTACCGGGGGTCCCCGGCGGCGCAGGGACCAGGCCGGGCCGGGGCCCGCTGGCCGTAGACTCGGCGGGCGACGATGACCTTGGACCTCCCCATCCCTGACCCCCCGGCGCGACTCGTGGGCGACGGCATGGCCGTCCCTTGCATCGACGGGACCGAGCGGCCCTATGTCAATCTCGACTTCGCCGCCTCGACCTCGGCGCTCAGGGAGGTGGCCGACGCGGTGAGTGCCTTCGTCCCCTCCTACGCCTCGGTCCACCGCGGCGCCGGCTTCAAGTCCCGCTCGGCCACAGCCGCCTACGAGTCGGCTCGCGCCTCGGCTCTGGCCTTCTGCGGTGACCGCCACTACGAGGATGTCGCCGTGCTCTGCCGGAACACGACCGAGGCCATCAACCAGCTGGCCTACCGGCTCCGCTTCGATCCCGCCGACGTCGTCCTCACGACCGTCGTCGAGCACCACGCCAACCTCCTGCCCTGGGGCCGGGTGGCCCGACGGCGCTACGTCGAGTGCGGCCCCGACGGCACCTTCGACCTCGACGACGTCATCGCCGGCCTCGACGCCACCCCGGTCCCCCGCCTCCTGGCCATCACCGGCGCCTCCAATGTCACCGGCTGGCTGCCATCACTGACCGAGATCACCGAGGCGGCTCACCGGCGCGGTGTTCCTCTCTTTCTCGATGCCGCCCAACTGGCCCCCCACCGGCCCCTGCCGGCCGGCGTCGACTACCTGGCCTTCTCCGGCCACAAGATGTACGCCCCCTACGGCACCGGTGTCCTCGTCGGGCCCCGGGCCACCTTCGCCTCCGGAGACCCCTTCCTGGCCGGCGGCGGTGCCGTCGATCTCGTCGACCTCGACGAGGTGGTCTGGACCGAGCCCCCCGAACGCGAGGAGGCCGGCTCCCCGAACGTCGTCGGGGCCGTCGCCCTGGAGGCCGCCCTGGCCACCCTCGGCTCCATCGGCTTCGAGGCCATCGACGCCCACGAAGCCGCTCTGGCGGAGCGCCTGCGGGCCGGTCTGGCCGCCATCGACGGCGTCACCCTCCTCGGGCCCCCTCTCGACACCGACACCCTGGCCATCGGCACCTTCACCCTCGACCGGCTTCCCCATGCCCTCGTGGCCGCCCGTCTCTCGGCCGAATGGGGCATCGGGGTCCGCCACGGCTGCTTCTGCGCCCACCCCTACCTCATCCGCCTGCTGGGCCTGTCGGAGCTCGAGATCGCCGACTACCGCGCCAGCGTCCTGGCCGGTGACCACTCGACCGTCCCCGGAGCCGTCCGGGCCTCCTGCGGGATCTCCTCCACCGCCGCCGATGTCGAAGCCCTGCTGTCCGCCGTCCGGGTCCTGGCCGCCGACGCCGCCGCCGGCCGCCCCCCGCCCGTCCCCTACGAACAGGACCCCCGGACCGGCGACTTCTGGCCTCTCACCGACCGCCCCGGTTGGTCGGCGCATGACCGGGACTCCTCGATGTCCTGCGCCCGGGGCTGAACCCTCCTCCGACGAACCGGGCCCGCGAATTGGACGTGCCGGCGGGCCCGGGATTTCTCCCGAACCCGCCGGCCGACCGGGGTCCTCCCCCCGCTTCGAATGCGGTGCCGATTACTTCGAATGCTGTGCCGATAACCGGTT
>PKWD01000019.1 GCA_003131945.1 Acidimicrobiaceae bacterium | reverse complement strand
TAGGTTCTCTGCCTCTGCCATCGCGACCGGGTCATCAGCGGTCTGTTCAGCTCGCCTCGCCGCGGCCATACCCCGGGCACCTCAGCGGCCCCACCGCTGACGAAGCGCAACATAGCTGCCTTGGCGGCGCGCCCGCAGGAGAGCTGACGCCTATTCCCTGAACGTGACGGGATTGTCCGAATCCCACCTTGTCGACGCGAGAAGGAGAGGGGGCAGGGAAGCCGTTCGCCCCCCTCTCCCTGTTTCGGGACTGAGATTGCCGGTGTGGCGCCGACCTCATCCGGCCACGTCTCTGACGATGAGTTCCTTCAGCCTCCGGCGAGCACAGTGGCGCCGACCGCACCGGACAGGTCACCGAGCTCTGTCTGCAGCACAGCTGGGGGTCGTTCGGGGATCCTCAGGTTCTTCGCCATCTCCTGCTCGACCCTCCGGACGAATGGTTCTCCGAGCCGGTCTCCCAGGCCACCACCGACGATGATCGCTTCGAGATCGAGAAGGTTGTTGGCGTTGGCGAGGGCTAACCCCAGGGCCTCGATGGCCGCGTCGATCAGGTCGATCGCGAGCCGGTCGCCCTGATCGAGGGCCTCAGCGATCACCGAGCTGGTCAGTCGGTCTCGCCCCTTGCGCTCCATGATCTCGAAGAGCTTGGTCTTGTGACCTGTGTCCACATGGTGCCTTGCCGCCTGCTCAATGGACACGCGTCCGGCGTACGCCTCGAGGCAACCCAGACGGTGACAGCTGCATCGGCGGCCTCCGGGTCTGACCGTCATGTGACCGATCTCGCCGGCGTTCCCCAGGCCGTGGCGCAGCTCGCCTTCGAGTATCAGGCCCCCACCGACGCCAGTGCCGACGAACACGCCGAGAAGGTTCCGGTATGGGCGGCCGGCGCCATTCCGGTACTCGCCCATGACGGCGGCCCGTACGTCGTTGTCGACGGTGACACAGGTGCCCTCGAAAGCCTCGCTGACGTTCGGGCCGAGCGGCACGTCATCCATGAATCCAGGGACATTCGAAGCCTTCGACACATGGCCGGTGGCGGCATCCACCGACCCGGGCGTGCCGATGCCGATGGCCCGGAGATCCGACGGGCCCTTGCCGGCCGTATCGAGCGCCGCACGGATGCTCGCCACGATCCCCGCCATCACGTCACCGGCGTCTGTCTTTNNTTTGGCGTCGCGCACCGGGACTGGCCGACGACGATACGGTCGGACACGACCACGGCCTGGATCTTCGTGCCCCCCAGATCGACGCCTACTGTCACCTCCGCCATTGTGTCGGGACCCCCGGCGTTCGCATTGGAGCAATGTGCCCGCCACGGTAGTCCTCCCGGCGAGTGGCTCTCGGCATGCTCGCGAGTTGAGCGAGCGGGGGGCCTGGGGCCGTAGGGGCCGCTGAGACGAGAGCGACTTGCTGACGGTGAAGGCGCTTAGGGTGTGCCAGTCGATGGACGCATTGGCCGATGGACCCCAGCCCGAACCGCGTTCCAAGGCGTCATGGGCGCGCCGCGGGCGCGAAATGTCACATAATTGCGGTCAGTCGAAGTTAGTGGCCGTTACTCGGAATCGCGCGGTGAACTGGGCGAATTGTCGTTGTCGCTATCGGGGGGGTGGGTCGCTAAAGTTTCGCAACGTAGAAGTCGGCGGNNGTCCGCTCACCTCCACTCGTTGCCAAAATTATATTGTTTACGCTGTTCGGACGCGCTCTTCAGTGTCTGGTCGCTCGGCGACCTTGATTGCCTTATTCGGATCCCTCGGTGTAGGACGACTGCTACTGGCTCTGGCTCCTCGTCGGGTGGCGCGACGCGGACCCGCCCGGGATCGATCTGGCTGAGCGATTGCGCGCAGGTCGAGTCGCCAACAACCAGCCGACGACCGCCGTGTACCCGACATTCCCGACCGGTCCACCCGTACTTCACTATGTGCCATTTGGCGGGAATATCGAATGGCCGCGCACAAGAACGCTGCGGCCCAGAATCCGGCATCATGTACATATGGAGATCCAGAGAGGCAGTGGCCGAAACGCCGGCTCGGTGATGCGGGATGGAGACAGACTTCTCCGACCCACGTCTACGACCTCGGACATTGTCAGAAGCTTGCTCAACCTCTTGCGGAAGGTCGGCTTTTCCGGCGCTCCCATTCACCAAGGTCAAGAGGCGGGGCTCGAAATCTTGACGTGGGTCGAGGGAATGACTTTCGCGACTGACGTCCCGGGATGGCTCCGAGAACCCCCGACCTTGGCGGAGGTTGCCCGTCTCCTGAGGCTTTTTCACAATGCGGTTGNNATCAGATCTGAAGTGGAAGCCGCTTTGCTCGCCGCCAAGTCTCCTTGATGGCACGATCGCCTGCCATGGCGACCTAGGCTTCGGCAACGTCGTTTTCCGAGAACGAGTCCCCATTGCCCTCATCGACTTCGAGTTCATCGTAAGGGCGGACCCCCTCTATGACGTTGCGACCCTGGCCAGCGTGTGGCCGGTACTGCCGCAGACGCCACCCGACGACGCAGCTGGACGCACCGAGTTCGAGCAGTGCCTCCTGGCTGTGGCGGATGGCTACGGCCTCGACAGCAAGCAGAGACAACGCCTCCCGAGGGCGATGGCGGCCGTTGAGCAGAATGCCATCAACTTCATGAGTCATCTGTTACATGAAGGCGACGCGGTTGCCGTGGCAGGCGACTTCGCCACTGTGCTGCCGCAGAGGGCAGCCCGTCTCGGTTGGCTACGTGCCGCGGCTCCACATCTCGACGGCACGTTGAGCCGCTCATAGGCCGATGCCGGAGTGCCGGGGTCTGCTCACCCCGTCGGGCGACCTAGTCGGCCGGAGGGTACGGGCTGACCCGGGCGATGACAGCCCCCCGACGGCATCTGCGTCGACGCCGACGGTGCCATCTGGTATGCCGATGTCTCACATCGATGCTGCCGACGAGTACGCGAGCGCGGCGACCTGACGCGGACAGTCGAGTTCGAGCTCGGCTGCTTCTCGTGCGCCGTCAGCGACACCGACCGACCAAAGCTATTAGTCGTCGCGACCTAATGGAACGGATTCGAGCGCACGTTCACGGGCCCCCGCACAGGCGTCGTAGCTACCGTCGACGCGTAGACGGATACCCGTCGCGCAACCGGCGTTCGGTGACACTCAGTCCCGCTGCCAGGCGGCGTAGTTCC
The DNA here is from genome assembly GCA_003131945.1 of Acidimicrobiaceae bacterium. The sequence goes on along the minus strand of PKWD01000019.1, from coordinate 2,366 downwards.
TCGTGAGAGGCAGCCGATGGCTTGCCGTCGAGTGGGGCCCGGCATGACCCCGTGTCCCCCGGCACCAGATGGCCGACCAAACGCCCCCGCNNGATTGCTCAGCAGTCTCCTAGTGCAGGACCTCGACGTACCCGGCCGTTCCATTGAGGCGGATCCGCTGCCCATTTCGAATGAGCCGGGTGGCTTGCTCCACGCCCACGACGGCCGGCAAGCCGTACTCTCGCGCGATCACCGCGCCATGAGTCATCAGACCCCCCACCTCCGTCACCAGGCCCGCGATCACGACGAACAGGGGCGACCAGCTGGGGTCCGTGTAGGCGGTGACCAGGATGTCGCCTGCTTCGAGATCGGCCTCCGCCATGTCATGAATGACGCGGGCCCGTCCCTCGATGATCCCGGCGGAAACCGGTAAGCCGACTAGCGCACCGGTCGGCACGTCATCGCGTCGGTACGCCCCGGCGATGACCTCGCCATCCGATGTGAGCACCCGGGGCGGTGTGAGCGCTTGATACGACCTGAACGCGTCCTTGCGATGGGAGATGAGCTGATCATCCACGTGGTTCGTGCGCACGACGTCGTGGAGCTCCTGGAACGTGAGGTAGAAGATGTCCTCCTTCTGACGAATTACATGGGCTTGCACGAGACGCCCGGCCTCTTCCAGCAAGGCCTGCTTGTAAACGAAGTAGCGGATGACCATGCCGTACTTTGGATACTCCCGGTACCCGATGAAGGTCCGGACACGGTCGATCATCCGCTTGGCCTCTTCGGCTTTCTGCTCTCCGTCCGGCAAGGCCCGCAAGCGCTCCAGCAGCTCCTGTTCCTTCGTCCACGCCTCCTGCCGCCCTTGCTCGAAGCGCTGCTCGCCGGCGCCCGGCTCGAAGTTCTTGATGTTGCCGAGGATCACGGGCACGAGCGTGGTGGGGCGTTCGCTCCAACGCGGCCTCGTGATGTCGATCTCACCGACGCAGCGCATGCCGTACTTATCGAGGAAGGTCCGGATGGCGTCCCGCGCTTCCGGCCCGCCTGCAAGCTTGGCCAGGTCGTCCAGGAAGCCCTCGTCCTCGACGTGTTGCAGAAAAGCCACCACCTCCGGATGCGGACGGATCACGTCCGCGACGTCCAGGAGCGCCAGACCCATTTCCGACGTGACGTTGTGGGGGACAGACTGCGTGAGCGTGTCGGCCACGTTCTTCTCGCCCAGCCACGCCTGCAGCTGCTCGTTTAGCCACGACGTGGCCCCCATCGCCGACATGAACACCTGATGGCTCTGGGGATCGAACAGGATCCGCTTCAGCTCCTGGATGTCCGCCAGGATGAAGTCGAGCAGCGCCGATCCGGACTTCGTTCGGATGTCCCCCTTCAGCGTGGCGATGGAGGCCTGGTTTCGCTCGATGAGCTCGGCGACGATGGACGGATCGGTCTCGATCGGGGCAGGCGCGCCACCATCCGGCGTCACGCCTGGACCCTCGTCCGGGATCGTCGGGATGAAGTCGCCGCGTTCGAGGATGGTCTGGAGCGCGTCCCCGATCAGCGGATCGGATTTCCCCAGGACCTCCAGGAGGCCGGCGCGGCTCGCTGGCGACGCCAGGCCCAGCGCGACGTCGACGAACAGCCTCCCGCCGGCCTCGTACATCGGCCGGGGTGTCGTTAGCTGCCAGAGGGAGAGCCCCAGGGGCTTCATGGGGTCGGTCATCATCTGCTGATGACCGACGGAGACGTAGACGTGGTTCTCTTGGTCGCCGGCCGCGGGGATGGGGAACAGCGTAGTGATTGGTCGGCTCTGGACGATCTGGAAGCCGTCATCGACCAGGCACCATTCGATGTCCTGGGGGTGGCCGAAGTGCGCTTCGATCCGCCGTCCCAGCTGCGCGAGTCGCACGACCTGCGCATCCGTCAGTGCTGGCTCCTCCTGCCGCTCCGGCTCGATCGCTTCTTCCTGCGTCCCGCCTGCCGGCGAGGCGTGGATGGCAAGCTGCTTGGTGGCGACCGCCTTGGCGACGACCTCGCCGTCGCGCACCTTGTACATATCGGCGTTCACCATGCCGGAGACCAGGGACTCGCCGAGGCCGAAGGTGGCCTCCACGGAGGTGACCTTCCGGTTTGACGTGACAGGGTCGGCCGTGAACAGGAGGCCGGCCGCCTCCGGGAAGACCATCTGCTGCACGACCACCGCCATGTGGACGTTCCGGTGGTCGAAGCCGTTCCGCAGGCGGTAGGTCACGGCCCGCTCAGTGAAAAGCGACGCCCAGCTCCGGCTGATGTGCTCGAGGATCGCCGCCGACCCCACGACGTTCAGGTACGTGTCCTGCTGGCCCGCGAAGGAGGCCGTCGGCAAGTCCTCCGCCGCCGCGCTGGATCGAACGGCG
>PKWD01000104.1 GCA_003131945.1 Acidimicrobiaceae bacterium | reverse complement strand
GCCTCGGACCACCACGACCGTGCCTCGATCCCCGCCGACGACTGCGGCCACGGCGGCCTTTGGCGGTGACGGAGGGGGCACGACAGCAGTGCTCGTCGCCTCGAAGGCCAATCCCGACCTCACGCTCCTCGAAGAGCAGCTCACCGTGCTCACGACGGCGTACAAGAACGCGCTCACCAGCCTCAACTCGCTGAAGCAGAACCCTGTCCCCAAAGCCGGCATCAGCACTCTGCAGCCGGCGCTGGCTCGTCAAGCCACGAAGATTCCGGTCAAGACCTCCTCGCTCGACCATCATTCCGTGCGGGCTCTCTTGGGCTTGCTCGCCGGTGGCGTGGTCGGGATAGCCCTCGTCTTCCTGCTCGACGCACTCGACAAGCGCCTCCGGACGGTGAGGCGCACCGAGGAGACGCTCGGGTACCCGGTGCTGGCCGAGATTCCCGCCACGACCTCCCGGTCCGCCCTGCAGCGCCGCCGGGAGGCAAAGACGCCGGTGGTTTTCGCCACTTTCAGCGAGCCGGGCTCCGCCGTCGCCGAGGCGTACCGCATGTTGCGTACCGCAGTTCTCTTGGAGCCGATCATCGGCCCCAGGGTGAATCCCGGCCCCGCCAGCTCGCCGGCGACGCCGCTGTCGGGGCCGGCGTCGCATCAACCGGTTGCCGGACCGGCCGGTAGCGCGGCCGTGACATCAGGGTCGTCGACTCCGCCGGACCGGCGTTCTCGCCAGGTCGTGCTCGTCGTCTCGGCTGGTGTCGAACCCACTCGGGCGCTCGTGGTGACCAATCTCGCCGCCGCTTTCGCCGAGGCGCGGGAGCAGGCTCTGATCGTCACCACCGCCGACCTTCGCCAGCGTGATCGGGGGCACGACACCCTGGTGATTTCGCCCGGGGGGGAGGAGCTATCGACGGAGATGGTCGCCTCCTCGACGCGACCGACGGAGGTGGCGGGGGTCCGGAGCCTGGCCTTCAGCAGGCTGATCGAGGGTCCCGGGCAACTGGCCACGCGCTCTGCCGCCATCCTGGCGGCGGCCCGACAGATGGCCGACGTCGTCATCGTGGATGCCGCCCTCCTCGCCGTCCACGACGCCGAGGCCCTGGTCCCCGCCGTGGACGTTGTCGTCGTCGTCGTCGAATCCTGGTGGACGAGGGTCGATCAGGCGATTCTGTCGGGGACGTTCCTGCGTCGCATCTCGGCCCCGGTCCTGGGCGCGGTGCTCACCGAGGTTCAACTCGGCAAAAAGGATCTCCGACGTGTTATCGAGCCACGGCCACGCACCGACGCTGACGCCGAGGACGACGAGCGTCTGGTGCGGACATCACGGATGAGCCGCCTTCGCCGCAAGCGCGGACGTGATGCTCGATGGCTGGAGGCCTGAGCACCTGACAACGTGACACACCGGTCAGCCGACCAACCTGTGACGTCGATCAATTGATGGCCAACAGGGGCTGTTGTCGTCGATCCATGCCCTACCATGGCACCGATGGGAGCCAGGGGGGGAACACGGGGGCTGGTGTCGCGCGCGGTATTGGCCGTTCTCGCCGCCGCACTGGTGACGGGCATCGTGACCGCCGCTGTCGCCGCGCCGGGAGCCGTTGCCGGGCCAGAGCCGGCGCCGCTGAGCACGATATCGGCCATGGCTCCCGCGTCTCATATAGCGCGGCCTACCCACGAGGACGGCCGGCTGGGGCGACAGGCGTCGCCCCCCGCCACCATGGCCGTTCCCACATCGTTCGCGCCGCCAGCCCCAGCGGGGACCGGTGCCGTGACCGATCCCACGACCGAGGCCCAAGTGGCGACGGACCTCATCGACGCAGTCGATGCTCGGTCGGGCGGCCGCTACGCCATCGTCGCCACGCCCGACAACGTCATCCTGCTCGAGACATGGATGGACAATGAGGGTGGCTTATGGGCCGACAACCCTCTCAACACCTCACTCGACGCGGCACGCTATCCGGATCAGCGCACGACCTCCGGCGAGGACACGGGGATCCCGATCTTCCCCGATATCCAGATCGGTATCGATGCCACCGCCGCCACTCTTCTTTCCGGCCATGTCTACGCGGGAATCCTCCAGATCCTGGGTGAGGGCACGGCGTCGTGCGACGCGTTCGCCCGGGCCGTTATGGCGTCGCCGTGGGCGGCTTCGCACTACGGCGGGAACCCGTCGCATTTCTGCGGAGCTTCGGGGGGTTTCGTTCCGTCCGGTATCGTGACCACGACGTGCCTGCGCGTGCGGGGCGGCACCCGCAAAGGTTCGCCGCGCTCGGAGCGCATGCCGGGTGCGTGCGGCCGGGCCGCGAGGGCCCCTGGTCGTGGCGACGGTGGCCACAGGCAGCTCCAGGGGCACGAGGCCCACAAGGCGCCGGCGGTGCGCCATCACGGGGTCAGGTCGAGTGCAGCTCTCTCTCGCCTCGCTCACCCGGCACTTCGTCCCGGCTCGGTCCGCCGTCGCAGATAGTCGATCCTGCGGACGTGCCGCGGTCTTACCGGGCGCCACCGTGGGGTACAGGCAACTCGCCGTGGTGACTCTGGTAGCGCGGGTTCAGTCCCAGACGACCACGCATTCCGTCCCACAGTCCGTGAAGATAGGCACTGCGCTCGGCCCAGGTCCCTGCCAGTTGGAGCCGACGCACGGAGTAGGCCAGGTGCCAGGCGAGCCAGCGCAGCTGGCCGTGGCGGCGGGCGAAGGAGAAGAAATTGCGAGCGACGTAGTAGGCGCGCCACGCCTCCTCGGCGTCGACCGGCCTGTGTGGTGCGAGCGCCTCGGCGCGTCCGCGCGACGTCTGCTGGGCGGCCACGGCCCGCGCCGAGACGGCGTCGACCATGACGGAGAAGCCCGCGGCACGGACACGGCAGAAGAAGTCGAAATCCTCGAGTCCGAAGAACCACGACGGGTCGGGTAAGACGCCGGCATCGACGACGGCCCTCGACACCAGGGTGGCGCCCCAGCAGGCGACGTCGACGGGCCCTAGGGCGCCCGGTTCTCCCACGGGCACGGTGTTGACGGTATGGCCGCCGTGCGCCGTGAAGGTCCGGCCATAGGACACGACGGCACCGATGGGGACGTCACCCCCCATCCTCGACGACGCTCGCCCGAGGACGTCGGCCACGCGGGGAACGGGGAAATCGAACAAGCCCACGTCGTCCTCGCACAGGTAGGCCCACTCGATGGAGGGGTCGGAGAAGACCTCGACCAGGCCGTGGCGAAATCCTGCTGCCGGACCGAGGTTGGTCGCCAGTCGCTTCATCTGCACGCGCTTTTCGAGACCCTCATCATCGAGGCCTCCGTCGCCGTTCACGACGACGACGACGTGGCCGGGGTCGAATCCCTCCACCTCGAGCAGTGACCGCACCAAGTCACCGGCCAGGCGACGGCGGCGGTAGGTGACGACCACGGCGGCGACGCCCTGAAGCGGCCTGTCGGAACCGGCTACCGCATTGTGCCCGCCGCCCGCCATCACACTGGTACTTTACTCAATGATCAGCGTGGTCCTGGCTGTGCGCGACGGATTGCCATGGCTCGACGCGCAGCTCGGCGCTCTGGCCGCACAGCAATGTGAAGCGCCGTGGGAGATCGTGGTGGCCGACAACGGCTCGAGCGACGACAGCATGGCGACGGCGCACGGGTGGGCGGGTCGGTGCAACCGCATCCGGGTGCTCGATGCGTCAGCGACACGGGGGCCGGCCGCAGCGCGCAATGCCGGCGTTCGCGCCGCCCACGGTGAGCTGCTGGCCTTCTGTGACGCTGACGATGTCGTCCAACCTGGATGGTTGCAGGCCTGTGTCAGCGCCCTGGCCGGGGCCGATGTGGTGGCCGGGACCTTCGACATGGCCTCTTTGAATGGGATGCCGGTCGGCGAGCCGGTACCGGCGGCGACGAGCCAGCTCGGCTTCCTCCCGGCCGGTCTGGCCGCCAACCTGGCCGTGCGCCGCGGGGCCTTCGAAGCGGCTGGTGGGTTCTGCGAGGAGCTACTCGTGGGCGAGGACATCGACCTCTGTTGGCGCTTGCAGCTGGCGGGATGCCGTTTCTGTGTGGCGCCGCAGGCGGTGGTGGCCAAACGGGAGCCTCCGGGTCTCGGGCCTCTTTTCCGCCGCGCTTTCGCCTACGGGCGTTGCGGCCCGAACCTCTATCGTCGTTTCCGCCGACGGGGGGCCCGGCGGGACCTCGTCGGAACGGCGAAGTCCTGGGCCTGGCTCGTGGTGACGGTGCCGAGGCTCCGGCGGACCGATGTCCGTCGCCATTGGGTGCGGGCCGCAGGTGTGCGACTCGGCCGCCTGGCGGGATCGATCGGCGAGCGCGTCTTCTTC
>PKWD01000268.1 GCA_003131945.1 Acidimicrobiaceae bacterium | reverse complement strand
CCCTCACCTCGGTCGGGGTCACCGACCCCATGACGGGGCTGTCTGCTATCTCCTGCCCCAAGACGACGCTCACCCCGGGCGCCTATGAGACCTGCACGGCCCACTACACCACGACGGTGGCCGACCTCGAAGCCGGGTTCATCTCCAACACGGCCACGGCCAGCGGAACCTTCGACACGACCGTCGTCACTTCGCAGTCCCCGCTCACCATCGTGGCCAAGCCCTGTGGGGCGGGGCTCACCGAGCATGTCCTCACGGCCAGTTCCCGCACCGGGAACTTCACCGGCATCTTCTGCGTGAACGCAGCCGGGACCGGCACCTACACCCAGTACTCGGTGGGGCCGACGGCGACCCAGACGGGGACCGGCACGGCAACGGTCAAGTTCTCGGGCGGCACCACCTGGATTTCCGCCTCGGGCAAGAACCTCGCCCTGCTCGGGGAGAAGACCACCGCGTTCAGCACCTTCACCGAGACGGCCCCGGCTCCCATGAAGACTGGCACCTTCACGTTGAGCACATTGCCGTAGTCCGGCCGGCCCCTTCGTCCACCGAGTTCCTCGGCGGACAGACTGCATTCCTGGGGCAAGCTGGCTGCGCCTGCGCGGGTCCCCGCGGCTCTCGGTCGAGATGCACCTGCCGAGCGGTTCCACCGATTCGACGCCATACACTTGATCAATGCCCACGCCAGTAGGTCCGGCTCCTCCCGACCCGAATGATCCCGACCTGTGGGACTGGGGCGTAGACGACGATGACGTTCGTTCGCGGCGCCGCCCTTTACAAATCATTGTCATCAGCATCATCGTGGTGGGCATGGTGCTTCTCCTGGTCGTCAACCTTTTGTAGTCGGCATTCGCTCCCGTGGGCCGGACTCGCGCCACAGGGAGAACCCTCATAGGGGCGACAGGCTGTGAGCGTTGAAATACGATGCCAGGGCATGAACGACGGACCTCCAGTCGGTCGTCGAAGAAAGGACTAGATGGTCAGTTTTGCTCGAACCCACTGCGCTAGAGCCATATTCTGCTGCGGAGCAATAGCGGTACTGGCCCTATTCGGACTGACGGCGACTCCTGTGGCCGCTGGCGCCTCCACTGATGGCGTCTCACCATCGGGCTCGAAGCCAGCCCTTTGCGCTGCCTCAGCGGTCCATGTTGCCATTACGACCAACCGCACCGCCTACGCGGCGGGCCAACTGGTGAGAATGAAATCGTCCATCACCAACGTGTCCAAGACGCCCTGCAGCGTGTGGCTGGGTCTCGATCCTGGCTTCTCGCCCAGCTTCTTGGTCACGAACGCCAAGAAGAAGGAAGTCTGGGATCGCTGTTGGGTCGATGACCGCTCGTTCGGCTGCTCCGAGGTCCTCTACCAGGACCGACTGGGTCCGGGCCAGTCGTACCACACCATCGCCGAATGGGACCAAGGTTCAGGAACGCAGCCCCATCCGCCCGAGCGGGTCCACCCCGGCACATACACGGTCGTGACGTACTACCAAGACATCGCCCGAACGGCGAAGGTACGTTTCAAGATCAGTCGATGAACGGCCACATTGGAGTCGGCTTCGACGTGCCTGGTTGGCCCGGGACGCGGACATTGTGGCACCGGTGGTCGCTCGGATGAGCCATGGGGCTTCGGTCAGTCGCCTCCGGTGGTCTCCCCGAAGGAATCCCACGCCGCGTCTGACTCTGCATGGGGATCGAACGGCCCTTCATCGCTGTCGGCACGCCGTAGGTCGTCGGTATTGGACGTCCCCACCGAATCCGACTCGACCAGTGGACCGGTGAAGGGCTCGTTCGGCGGCGGATCATGGCTCTCTTGCCCAGCGTCTCGGACGAGTGACGTAGGACTGCCATCGGAGAACCAGCGGTCGGTGTGGACGTTGTATGCGTCCCGATACCAGCCCTCAGCGTGCATACCGACGAGCGTAATCCCGGTCCACTGTCCACCGATCCTCGGCGCACCGGCTGTCTCCTGGGCAAGCGGGCTTTGCCAGCGCTGGGCCTTGAGCTTTCGTCGCCACTGACCGTCGGACCTTGATTCAGCCCGCCTCGGATGCGCCGTCCGGTTCCTTCAGAGGGTTGCCAGGATTATCTCAGCGAGTGAAGAGAATCTTGCCCAGAACCAGGAGAATCCAGAACGTGATTCCGAAGAAACTGTATCGAAACTGATTGAGCCGTGCGGTGGATGCGCCGCTCCGCCTCGCCCGTAACCAAAAGAGTCCAATCGGAATAAGGAGGACGAAGGCGAAAATCTCAACCCCAATCTCCTGGGCCCTTGACTCTCCGGTCGCAACCAGGAGCATCACGGACAGCATCGGAGACCTCCGTTACGACACAGAGCCGTAGGGACGAGCTGTTTTGCCCCAGACACGAAGGCGCAGTTGAAGGCGTGTACTTGGCACCTCCCCAGTGAACACGCTCTCGGGTCGTTATGTGTGGCCGTTGGCCCCGTATCAAGGCTCGATTGGCAACGGACGATGGTCGACGCACTCCCCACGTCCCCGCCCGCCGCCCCAGAACAGTGCCCTCGGGTCGCCCTCGGCTCCCCTCGCGCACCGTTTTCTCCCTCGCCGAGGCTTCGCCCCGTCATCTCGTCCGTCGTGATCTTCGACCACTCCTGCCAATCTGACGTCGGCGAGGGAGAAAACGATGCGTCCGACAACATTGTCCTGTCGCTGGGTACCTGCACTCGGGCGGACGTAGCCTTGGGTAGTGCGCACTATTGGTCGAAGTCGCTCTTGGGCGAGGTTGGGAGTGCTTGCCGTCCTGACCTTGGCGAGCGCCATCTGGTCTCTCTCGACGTCGCCAAAGTTGGTTTCAGAAACCTCTATCGCGGCGCCATCGGCGACGGCCGTGATTACCCCCGCGGCGCCTGTCACACTGCCAGTCAGCGTGTCCCACCCGACGACGATCATCACCTATCCCAGCCCGTACCAGCCGAGCTACGACACCGTCGCTTCCCTGCCAATGATTCAACCTTCATCGTGATTGCCACTGTGGGAGCACAACAACCTGCTCCGGGAGGCTATCCGTTGTATGTAGAGAACATCCTCGGCGGCACCAACGAACTCAAGGTGACCATTGGCATTGGGACGGAGGAGTTCGACGCCGCTCACCTGACGGTCGGTGGCACATACGTGTTCTTCTATGGGGTCGACTCAACTGACAAGGCGGAGTGCATCGTCGGCGGCGTCCGTGGCGTCTTCGCATACGACCCCACCACGCAGGTAGTCACCCGCCTCGACCAGGACCCGACGTCGCAGATTCCGAGGACACAGACACTGACACAGCTGCAAGACGCCATCAACGCATCAGAGAACGCGGACGCCGGTAAGCCCATTGCGAACATCCCTCCGCTCTGCGAATCGTCCGCCACCGGACTTTGACACTGGCGTTCGGACTATGGGTGACGCGTCCGATCGCTGAATCCACACGACGCAGGTGCCTGCAGGGCCACCACCGTCAGGGTTCCGAAGACGACCGGAGCAGAACGATGGAGGCAATGGCCCACACGACCGTCAGGGCCAGCCAGATGACGAGTCGGACCCATGGATGAAGGCCACTATCGGGTCCGAAGGTGGCAACCCGCATGGGGGCGTACCCCGTCCACCCAAACGCGCTCCCGGCCGTTCCCAGGGCTGTCACCCACCCGCCGAAGAAGCCGAGCGCGACGCCGAGTGCGATGATCACCACTATTCGCTGGGCGCGATTCAGTCGTCGAGGCACCTTCACCCGGACAGCATGTCAGGTCGGTGAGTTCTTGGCCTCCTGGTACGAGCCTCGGTGTCGGTGAGACGACCGGGCCGATCCAGTCCGCCGGACTGACGTCGTGCAGCCAGGCGATGCGGTCGTCGACACCCATGGCGTCCATCTTGCCTCACTCGGGCAATACGTCACCCTGAAGGATTGCCGACGCTCTCAGTCAGTTGGTAGCACTCTTGTCGAGCGCGNNCGTCTTGGCATCAATCTGGAACTGGAATCTCGTCGTATCGGTCAGCCAGACGCGTACAGTCCTCCAAGGACCGCTGTTGGAGAACGGCAGCTTTGCAGCGGCAATCCTGGCTTGGGGAACTTCGCCAAGAAACTCCCCGACGCGACGAGGATGTCGATGTGCCTTTCAGATCAGTAGTCGGTTCGCAGTCACAACCATCGCCATGTCTCGGTCGAGAGGGAAGCCACGGTCGACAGTTGCTTGTCGAAGCTTCGTCATGTGCAGCCGGTTCCTTACGAGGTCGACCTCGCGAATGACTGCGCCAATTGGATAGAGCGTACCGAAACGAGTTCCGAACTTCTGCACGCGAGCCACGCGAAGGCGAGTGCAGGCTCTCCGTCGGCGAGGAACGAGAGGACGTTGTCAGGAACGTCGAACGGTTTATTCGGCACAGCGACGGTGTGGCGCATTTGTCCGAGGTATGCCGAGGTAACTCACATCTACAGTCCGACGGACGCAGCCGCATTGTCCGTGAACAAGCTCCCGTCCCGGATATAGTCCCTCAACACGGTCATCGACGAGTGCCACGTGTGTCTGCGAATCGCGCGCTCGGAGACTCTTGCCGTCGATGCTGACGTTGCCAGCCCGGGCCGTAAAGAGTGTTCAGCTGTCTATGGAACCGAGCGGGTTGACGTACTGGGCACTGTGGTCGCACCCGTCCTGCCCAGGAGTCGTGTACTTGAACGCGACCGGCTGTCCGGTCCGCAGCTCGCGGTACTGATTGCCTGGGAGGTCAATCGCCGAGAAGTGGGCGAACACGGTCCCCTCGACCTCAGGTGAGACGAGGACGCCCCATCCCTCATCTGAGTACCAATCCTGCACGGTTCCCGTGGCGTCCTTCGCTCCAGGCGGAGTGTCCATCATGGTTGTCTCCTCAACGACAGCCGCAGGCAGCTGAGCCCGGCCAAGCTCGGCATCTCTCAAGTGACCGCACGCCTGGGACGATACCTTCCTGTGGCCGAACCACACGAAGTCCTTGGTGTTGAGGCTGATGCCTCAGCCGACGAGATTGGCGAGGCGTTCAGGACCCTCGCCCAGATTTACCACCCAGACAAGTATATGGGTGCGCCTCCGAAAGTGCAGGAGGAAGCGAATCGGCGGATGAAGGAGGTCGCAGCCGCCCATCAGACAATGATGGGTGCGCTGAAGAAGGACGTCGTCTACCGGACGCGTGCTTGGACCAGTCGACGGAAAGGTGAACTGACAGAAGGGCTCCTGGATGCGGGAGTTCCGCACGCCTGGGATGGCGACTACTTGACGGTTGCGCGTCAGTTCAAGAGAGTTGCTGACTCACTGGTACTCCGTCGTAGCCCGCACACTGGCGCCTCGGAGACGAAGAGCAACAATCAACAACCGAGTGGCGACCACATGGCGCGTACGTGTGTCGGTGCAAAATGCACGTTGATAGGCACACCCACCGCCCGACGCATATGCCAGGCGTGTGGAAGAATCACTCGCGTTCGATGAGAGCGCTCTATCCCAGAATCACAATCCGACAGCGCCAGCTGCATTGTCCGGGAACAAGCTCCCGTCTCGGATGTAGCCCCTCAGCACCGTCATCGACTTGTGCCCGGTTGTGGCCGCAATGGCCCGTTCTGACACCCCAGCGGCTGCCGCCGACGTGGCCAGCCCGGCCCGTAGCGAGTGCCCGGAGACGGTATCCGGGTCGATGCCAACCGCCTCCGCCCGACGCTTCACGATCAGGGCCACCCCTCGGTCGCTCAGGCGGCTCTCGGCGATGTTGCCGTAACGGTCAACTCCCCGGAACAGCGCCCCACCGCTGATAGTTGCCGTCTCGATCCACGACCGCCACGCCCGCACCGGGCAGGTGGCCGGATTCGACCCATACGGCACGCCGATCTTCCGCCCCACTCCCTCCTGGTCCGTCTTTGACCGGCGCACGGTGATGACCAGGCCGTCATGGGTCTCCTCGAGGTCGGTCGCATCGAGCCCGACCAACTCCGACCGGCGCAGGGCCGCTGCGAACCCGAGCAGCAGGAGAGCCCGGTCCCGGATGTCCGCGGGGTCGTGGCCACAGGTCGCCACCATCCGGCGGAGGTCCTCGGTCACGACCGGACGTACCTGACTGGGGGCCACGCCATGGACCCGCCGGATGCCAGCGTTCACCAGCCGCACGCGCTTATCGGTGGTGGGGGAGGAGTGCCCGGCGACCTTGTGGGCTTGGGCGATGGACACCATGCGCCGGGAGATGGTGGACGGCTTGAAGGTGTCGGCCATGTCGGTCACGTACAAGGCCACGGTGACGGGGTCAGCGGGAAGGCTGGAGCGGTTCCGCCGCTCGCACCAGGCGGCGAAGTGCTCCCAGTCGGCCCGGTAGGCGCGGCGCGTGTTCTCCGACCGGCTGGCGGCGGCGTAAGACCGCGCCTGGTCCGCCACATCGGCCAGGGCGACGGCCTTCGGTTCCCACTCGACTAGTGACATGACCTACCTCCTCGAGGCACCTGACTACCGATAGTGTTATATTATCGGTATTCAGCCAGGCACGCATCCGAGACCGTATGTTCGATACATGGACCGCTACTACGAACTTGAGGACTGGCGCCGGTCCATCGTCATGCTGCCTCCCGGCTCCCAGGCACTCGACCGGGAGGAGGCCGTGCGGCTGATCGCCGAGCTGCAAGAGGCCCCGCGGTCCCTACGTGCTCTCCGGCAGCCGACGGTGGACGGTCCAGAGTGAAGGTTCGCCCGTTCCTCAATATCGACGGCGAACCGCATTCTCGGTCCCACCTACGGTGAGACTTGTGCGAACGGCGACGAAGTCTGTGCTCCTCATCGCCCTCGTCCTGTCTGTTCTGTGCATGTCCGGGACGGCGTCGGCGAAGAACGCGCCAGGCTCTGCGAAATGGTGCAAGCACCATCCGAAGAGCACCCTCTCCGCCTGCCAGAAATCCGGGGGAGGCGGCACCGGCGGTTCCCCCCCTCCAACGAACATCACCGTGTCACCGAACCCCGTCGTGGAGACCGGCGGCTCTGACGTCTACGCCGTGATCTCCGTGGCGACTGACCCCGTTTACGCCGAACAGACCGTCGAGATCGTGTCCGGGCTGAGCAACCGGTGCGGCCAAGGGGTCACCTGGATCACCGACCAAGGAACGTTCACCGGCTCCACGGCCACCGCCACCATCGACGACGACGGCAACGCCACCGTCACCGTGCTGGGCGGTTCGTGTGCGGCCGGAGTCGTTCAGGTGATCGCCGATGTGGAGGCCGGAACGGACCCAACGTACACGGCGACGTTCACCATCGACCCGCCCGCACCGATGATCTGATCCCCTCAGCGGAGAGCCTTATGTTGGAGTGTGTCCAGCGTCAAGTGGAGCGGCTGGATACGAGCGCCCGAGGGCCCGGAAGAAGGCCGTTGTACTGCCGTCGGTGGCGAGACTCATGGCTGACGAACGCAGTCATACAGAGTTCCAGGCACTCGCCGATGATCTGCGGGCGATGTTGGCCCGGATTAAGGCCCGTGACCTCGAAGCGACGACGGACGGTTGAGCGAGTGAGTGGCCGGTCCGGTCGGGAAGTGACCGGGATCGTCCACCGCCCTCGATACAGGTTGGGTCGCCCGATCAGGGTGAGCGAACACAGCACATCCGCCCGACCCCGAGGGTGATTCACAGGGCCAACGGTAACCCCGGCGGTCTCAACCGGTCGCCCTCACGCTCCTGCGGTCTCGGTCGAGCCGTCGACTGGCATTAGTGCGCACGGTCACGTCAGATGGACAGACGACGGCTTGAATACGGTCATCGACGCCGTCGACAATCGTTGGCATCTCTCCCTCGAGGCGCCGACGGGGTGAGGTGGCGGATCGCCGACACCGCGTGGTGCTACGTGGTGGAGGATCGAGGAAACTGCGAAGGTCAGTGTTTCGGGCAGACGGCCGGCCAGCGACAACTGTGGCCGGTCCAGCTCCCGCCGGTCACGGTTGCCGTACTCCCGGCATGAATGTTCCCGATCACGCCGAAGCCGTTGACGACGTCATTGGCGAATGTGATGTGGGTGTCGTGATCGGCGCTGTATGTCGATTCATGGATCTCGTCAGCGGGGAAACCTATGGTCACGGTGCTGTTCTGCACCACCATATCGGTGGCACCGTCGAGCTGGAAGCAGCTCACGTAGACGGACGCCCCACAGCGAAGTGTGTCGTCAGAGAAGGTGATAGGCCCGGCGTCCGGCTTTCCGCTGGTGTTGTCCACCATCAGGACATCACCGCCTCCGGTGCGGTCCATGGCGCAGTTCGAGAACGTGATCGGGCCCGTGAAGCCGCCTCCGGAGGTGATAGCGATGAGACTCGAGAACGTGCACTGGTTCACCGTGACGTTTTCTGCGCCTTCCCTGCCCGATTGATCGGCTTCGGCGTCGAACGCGTCGAATCCGGTCGTGCCGATGACGACGTTGGTGAGGGTGGCCCCGTTGACCGATGCGAGGGTGATACCCTGACGCCCGCAGGCGGTGCCGCTGAACCCGTTGACCGTGAGGTCTCTGACGGGTGCGACGATGCCATTCCTGCCAGTGTCCGAGCGCAACGGATTGAGGGTCAAGCAGTCCCCGAAGACGTGGGCCACCTTCACGTCGGACAAGGTGAGTCCGGCCGTGCCCTGTGTCTCTATGCCACCGTTGAAGGCGAGGCTCCATTTAAAGCCGCCCCTGTTGACGCCGACGACGTTGAGATCTTCCAGCGTGATATTCGTTCCGCCGATGATGTTGAACGCTGGGCGGCCGTTGCCGACTCCGCCGCCGTAAGCCTTCCCGGGTGATGTGTTGGGATCGTCCCACGTGCCTCCGGTGAAGGTCACATCGGAGCAGTTCTTGAGGAAGACGGGCTTGGTGAGAGTGACGGTCCCGGTGGACGTGATCGTTTGGCCGTTCGTGATCGGGCCCATGGGCGAAGAACCGCAGGCGGCTGGATCTGAGGTGGAGTTGCTCCCGGAGGACCCGACACCAGCCTTGGCTGCCGCCCCGACGCCCGTCGGAGCGGCCTTCGGGGGCACGGTGGTTGTCGGTGTGGCTGCGATGTCGGCCGGCGCCGGCTTGCTCGTCGGGCTCGTGGTCGTGGTCGTGGGCTTCGGCACGGTTGTGGTGGTGGTGGTCGCTCCCTTCACCACAGTGGTGTTCGTCGTGCCCGTCGTGACCGTG
>PKWD01000132.1 GCA_003131945.1 Acidimicrobiaceae bacterium | reverse complement strand
AAGGGCGGCCACGGCGGCCACCACGGCGGCGCGTGGAAGGTGGCCTACGCCGACTTCGTCACCGCGATGATGGCCTTCTTCCTGCTGATGTGGCTGATCAACACCACCACGCCGGAGCAGAAACGCGGCATCGCCGATTATTTCGCGCCCCAGTCCATCGCCCAGACCGTCGGCCGCGTGCCGGGCGTCGAGGACGCTGTGGGCTCGGTCCAGGGCTATGCCCAGCTCGTGGCCCCGAACGGCAAGGCGGTGAACACGTCGGGGGCACCCACGATCGCCCTGTCATTCAATCCCGTGGCGCAGATGTCGGCTCTTCACATCAGCAGCGGATCGGCGCCGACGACATCGAAGGACGTGGTCATCGACGCCGCCACGGCAACGAAGTACCACTTTCACATCGGTCAGCAGGTCCGCGTCCTGCTGACCGGTCCCCCCCAGACGTTCACCCTGTCGGGCATCGTGCGTTTCGGGACGTTGAACAACCTGGCCGGCGCCACCATTGCCGCCTTCGACCTACCGACGGCCCAGAAGATCTTCGATCGCGTCGGCCAGTACGGGGTTATCGACGTCCTGGCCAAGCCGGGGGTCAACACGACCCAGCTCCAACGGGCCATCGCCAAGGTCCTTCCGCATAATGTCGAGGTCGTCAGCGGTCAGACGGTGGCCAACGAGGCGACCAGTTCGATCAACCAGGCGTTGGGATTCTTCTCGACGGCTCTCCTCGTCTTCGCCTTCATCTCTCTGTTCGTCGGGGGTTTCACCATCTTCAACACCTTCTCCATCATCGTCGGCCAGCGCACGCGCGAGCTGGCGCTGCTGCGGATCCTGGGCGCCAGCCGACGGCAGATCTTCCGGTCGGTGCTGGCCGAAGCGGGCATCGTCGGACTACTGGCCTCCATCGTCGGACTGGCCCTGGGGGTGCTGGCGGCCGCCGGCCTCGAAGCCCTCCTGAACGGTTTCGGGATCACCCTCCCCTCCGGGGGGCTCGTGTTCGAGCCCCGGACGATCATCGTGGGTCTCATCGTCGGGATCGGCGTCACCGTCGTCTCCGCCATCAGCCCGGCCCGACGGGCCGTGCGCATTGCCCCCGTGGCCGCTCTGTCCGAACACGATGTCGGCGGCACCGAATCGTCGCGGCGCCGCATCGTGGCCGGTAGCGCGCTCGCCGTCCTCGGCGTGACGGGGCTGACCATCGGTCTCACGGCACCCGCCATTCAGCTCGTCGGACTCGGTGCCGTCGGCGTCTTCATCGGCATCGGCATGCTCGCTCCCCTGGTGGCCCGCCCGATGGCGAGCGTCATCGGGCGCCCGCTGGCGGGATTGCTCGGTATCTCGGGCAAGCTCGGACGGGAGAACTCGATGCGCAGCCCCCGTCGGACGGCGCAGACCGCCGCCGCCCTGCTCGTCGGGCTCGCCCTTGTCTCCACCATCGCCGTCTTCGGGGCGTCGGTATCACGATCGGCCACCAGCAGCGTCGACGAAGCAGTCAGTGCCGATTACATCATCCAGAGTTCGAGCGGCGGAGGTGGGGGCGGGAGCTTCAGCGCGTCGACAGTGACGGCCGCCCAGCGGGTCCCCGGTGTCACGGCCGTGTCGGCCGTGTACGTCGGTGAGTTCCAGTTCCGTTCCTCACTGGAGACTCTGACCGCCGTCTCGCCCGACCACCTGCCGGAGACGATCATCCTGCGGATGAACAGCGGAACGGGCGCCCCCGCCTTGACCGCCGGACAGCTTCTGGTCGACACCACCACCGCCCACAACGACAATCTCGTGGTCGGCTCGAGCGTCCCCGTCAAGTTCGCCCTGACCGGGAACTCCCGCCTGCGGGTGGGTGGGATCTACAAGCCCAATTCCCTGCTCGGCAGCTACCTGGTGAGCGACCAATTCTACAAGTCCCATTTCGACAACCCACTACCGGTTGCCGTTCTCATCCGCACGGCCACCGGGGCGAGCGCAGCGGGTAAGGCAACCATCGTGGCCGGGTTGAAGGCCTATCCCAACCTCACAATCCAGACCCAGGCCGAATTCAAGGCCAGTCAGCAGAAGATGGTGAACCAGCTTCTCGGTCTCGTCTATGTGCTGCTGGCGCTGGCCGTGGTCATCGCTCTCATCGGCATCGTCAACACCCTCATGCTCTCCGTGTTCGAGCGTACGCACGAGATCGGACTGCTCCGGGCCGTCGGCATGCGCCGGCGCCAGGTCCGGGCCATGATCCGCTCGGAAGCGGTCATCCTGTCCGTCTTCGGTGCCCTGATCGGCGTCGTGGTGGGAACGGGGCTCGGTGTCGCCTTCGCCGCCTCTCTCAAGCAGCAGGGCATCACCGACATCGTCGTCCCCGTTCCCAGCTTGATCGTCTTTCTGATCATCGCCGCCCTCCTCGGACTGGTGGCCGCATCGTGGCCCGCCCGCCGGGCGGCGCGACTCGACGTCCTGTCCGCCATCGCCTCACAGTGAGGTCCCGGCCCCGGCCACCACGTGTTCGGGGGAGAGCGCCACGTCCCCGTACGCGAAGACGACCTCGGGGGCGGGGGCCGGCCGAGGTCGTTTTCACTCGACCTCGGGGGCGGGGGAGCCAGCCGAGGTCGCTTTGGTCGACCTCGGGGGGCGGAGGCCAGCCGAGGTCTGTTCCCTGACCTCAGAGCGCAGGATCCGGCTGAGGTCGTTCTTGAAGACACTGTTCCCCGAGAACCGGAGGCGCAAACATGGCCGGCCAATTTTCTACCGGCGACCATTTAGGGTTCTGGCCTGGGACAATGGACCGTCCCCGTCTTGGATCGCTGGGTTCTTCGTGGAGGGGTCTGCGGCCAGACGACCGGTAGACTGAGAGCTCAACCCACAAGGGGGTGATTGGTTTCGACTCTGGTCGTCGATGCGGGAGAAGCGAGCCGTGGTTCCCGGAGCCACGTTAAAGAGCCGGGAAAAAAAACAAATGCCGAGTCTCAACTCGCGCTGGCTGCTTAATACGTAGCCCGTCCGTCCGGTCTCAGCCCTACGGGCCGGTAGCGGGCGTCATCTAGCGGGGCTCACCTGGCGGTGTTGTTGTCCGGCCGCCGGGGACACTAAAGGACAACTGGGGACCCACGAATACGCCGGCGGCGGCGAGGGTCCCGAGACTTAGCTGCCGGCTGCGCTCGGAGAAGGCCCGNNAGGACGCGGGTTCGATTCCCGCCACCTCCACTGCGAGGTGTTCATGAAACTGCACCCGCAGTGTTCATGAAACCCAAGTTGGAGGCCACGATGAGTCACAAAACTTGTCGGCCACCCCAAGAAGTACGCAAAATGCCGGCCTCCGGGTCGGCATTTTTCGTGAGCGTCGATCGACTTCCTCTGCTCAGACGCGTCGAAGTCGCCCCGAGGGGCGAACTTTTGTTGCCAACACCGCGTCTCGATTAGTCGGGCGGTCCGGTGGCCTGGGCCGCGACGGGCGCACTCCTCCCGGGAGAACACTCAGTCCAGGTTCCCTTGCGCCGCTTGGCCCGCCGCACAGGCTTGCCTTCGTCCTCGGCCTGCTTGGCCCGGAAGCTCCGGATGCGATCGAGGTTGTAGGCGACGACCGTGAAACCGAGGAGGACGGAGCGATACCAATCGGGTTAGCACGAGTGATCATCGGCGGCGCCCCTGTCACTGGCACGTATCGCCCGATCCAGGGAAATACACGCATTACACGGTATCGCCTTGTTATCGGTCACATAGGCTCCTGATCGCGAGTGTCCCTTAACGGCCTTTGGGACGACAGTGTCGGGAGCGGATGCCCTCAACACCACCGCATCGGAGCCACACCAGGACCATGGGCAACTCGTCGCCGAAGATCTCTCCCAAGGCCATGCACGACCTCATGTCCGACCCGGGGATTATCGTCGTTCTCCGAACCACGGCGGCCCTTGGGGGAAACGATCGATGAGCATGAGAGCCCACTACCGCATGCGCCTGGATCTTACGATCGCTGGGCTGCGGTGGCGGTCCGGTGCGTCATTGGCGATGTTTGCAGTGGCCGTCCTGGGCGTCGCCGTCGGCGCGTTCGGACCCTTGTATCTCCACAGCGCCGACCAATCCGTCCTTGATGGCGTCCTGGCCGCGACCCCACCGGCCAATGAGGGACTCACTCTGCAGGCAGCCTCGGGAAACGGCACTCCCGAACAGCTCACCGCGGCAGTCCCCTCGATTCCGCGCCCTGCGAGCGGGCGACGCTGGTTTGGCCGACCCATCGAGACTGAAGAAGTGGGCTTCACCACGGTCACCCAGGGTCAGGAGTATGTGTCCGATCTCGTGGCGCGCTCCGGCGTCTGCGCTCACCTTTCGATCCTCGAGGGGAGGTGTTCCGGCAACCCGGGCTCGGTGATCATGAGCACGCGCAGCGCCAACGAGATGGGAGCCAGGTTAGGTCAGGTGCTCGTCGCGTCGGTTGGCTCGTCGCGCCGATCGGTAGTCCTCACCGTGGTCGGGCTGTACCAGGCGGGGTCGGCGCAGGACCCCTACTGGTGGGGGGCGAACTACTTTCCGTTCGGAGCGGGTTCGCCGCGCGTACCGGAGATAGATGACGTCTTTGCGGCTCCGTCCACCGTCGTGGATTCGTCGAACCAGGTTTTCCACCAGATCCAGCTGCCTTTCGAGCAAGGATCGCTGGTCAACGGCGACACCGCAGATCTCGCGGCCTCTCTCGCCGCATATCACGCGTCCGTGCTTCGAGCCCATGACGTCGTCAGCAGCACACAGCTCACCGTCCTCATCGGCACTGCCGACACGTCCGAACACACGACGGCGACGATCGTCGCCGTCGTCGACCTTCAGCTCGTGCTGCTTGCCCTGTTCGCTCTATATTTCGTCTCGTTGCGTACGGCGGCAGAGCGCCTGCCGGACCTCCGGCTGGCAGAGCTCCGTGGTTATCGCCAACGCAGCACATTCGCCGTGGCGTTGGCCGAACCGTGCGCGATCGTGCTCGTCTCAGTGCCTCTTGGACTTGTCCTGGCATGGCTCGTGACCCGGCTCCTGGCCCCCCACCTCTTTCTCCCCGGCATCGGGACGTCAATGACCGTCTTGGCCGTCGGCGCCGCCTGTCTGACGGGAATCGTGGGTGTGGCCACCGTTGCCGTGGGGGCGCGCCGATTGGCTGGCGCGGCCGGAATGGGATTCACGGACTCCGCCGGGGCGTCGTCGTCCTCCGCTTGGCGATTGGCAGCTGACGCGGCGGTCGTGGCCACGGCGTTGGCCGCGTTCGTCGAGCTGACGATCGCCGGGGTGACGAGCGGCGCGACCGTGTCCCCCACCAACCCGCTTGCTGCGCTGGCCCCGGGGCTGCTCGCCCTCGGAGTCAGCGTCCTCGGCGCGAGGCTCCTGCCGGTGGTGCTCCGGCGCACCTTCCGTTACACGGCCCATTCACCGAAGGTGGCAATGGCGCTGGCAAGCAGGCGTGTCGCCCGCAACCCGGAGTTCGTTGCCCAGATCGTCCTGGTGGCAATCGCCGCCAGCTTGGCCACCTTCGGGGTCACCGGATGGGCGACCGCGTCCACGAACCGGGCCATACGCAGCGAGTTCAATGTCGGCGCCCCTCGCGTGCTCGTCGTTGCCGTCCGCCGGGGGGTGGACCTGCTTTCGGCCACCCGGGCGGCCGACGGTGGCCGGCACTCGGCAATGGCGGCGGTGGTCGAATCCGCGCCCGATGGCACCACCTTGGCCGTCGACTCCAGCAGCCTGCCCCAGGTGGCCTCGTGGCCGTCGGGCCTGAACCCGGGCGGCGCACGGGAAGTGGCGAGACGCCTCGTCGGCGGGCGGCTGGCACCTCCGGTCCTGATCTCAGGGACTGCCCTCGAGATCACTGCCGATGCCCGGATCGACGCCCAGCCCCCTCCGGACTTGGCCGTGGACCTCTTCGACGTCGGATTCCAGACCTCGCAACAAGTCGTCTTCGGACCGCTCGTATCCGGCACTGCCACGTACCGGACCCCTCTCGCCGGCCTGTGTCCCGGAGGCTGTCGCCTGGTCGACCTCGCCGTGACCTGGAGCCCGTCGGACTCCACAACCTCCCAGGTGGGAACCGCCGACCTCGTCGTGTCCGCGATGTCGAGCCGTTCGAGCACCGGGCGTTGGGTGCCACTGGCGGCCGGCCTCCACGACACTGCGCGCTGGACGAGTCCGTCTCATGGCACCCAGATTGGGGCTTCGCCCCAGGGTCTCAGCGTCCTCATGAGATTATCGGCGTTCGCGCCGACGACGATTGCGCCGGCCGACGTCCCCGACACACTGCCGACCGTGCTCACGACCTTGTCCGCGTCGCTGGGATCGGGCGTAGGCGAGGCGATACCGCTGGTCGGGCTCGACGGTACAACGGTCAACGGCCGGCTCGTGGAGCAGGTGCCCGTGCTTCCACGGCTGGGCGACGCCGGTTCACTCGTGGACCTCGGCCTGGCGGAGCGCATGATGTCCGGGCCGATGATTAACGTCACCACCGAAGTGTGGCTCGGGGCGAACGCCCCTGGGACCATCGAGTCGTCATTGGCGGCACGCGGGGTCTCGGTCGTCAGTGTCGAGACTGCGCAACTACGCGACCGCTCTCTATCGCACAGCGGTACGAGCCTTGCCTATACCCTGTTCCTCCTTGCGGCCATTGCTGCCGCTGCCCTGGCGGTGGGCGCCACCGGATTCGCGGTCGCAGTCACCGCCCGGCGGCGCCGCACCGAGTTCGCGACCATGCGTGCGCTCGGGATCGCCGCATCATCATTGCGCCGTTCGGTCGAGATCGAACAGGCGTTGGCCCTCGGCACCGGCGTCGTCCTGGGTGCGGCGGCAGGCATGGTCTCCGCGGTCGTCGCCCTCAAGTCGGTACCGGAATTCGTTGGCCTCGGACCCGGTCCACCTCTGAATTTCGGGCTGCCCTTCGTCCCCCTGGTCACCATTCTCGGAGCTCTGATTCTGACGCTGGCGCTCGCCGTTCGAGTGGTTGCCTCGCAAGAGTTGAACCACAGGTCCTTGGACCTGCTCGGAGGCAAGTAGCCATGGACGGGGGCTTCGGGGCCGCCCCGGTGGTGTCAGCATCGAAGGAAGGCGGTGTCCCGGTGCACCTCATCGGCGTGGTCCACCTGTATCGCCAACGCGAGATGGACATCGTTGCCCTGCGCGGCGTCGATCTCGATGTCGACTCGGGCGAAATGGTCGCGCTGCTCGGACCCTCGGGAATGGGGAAGTCCACTGTGATGCGGCTCATGGCAGGGCTTATTCGCGCGTCGGCCGGCGTCGTCAGTGTCGGTAATCGGGATCTCGGACGGCTATCGTCTGCGGCCCGGCGAGCTCTGCGCGCCTCGGAGATCAGTTACATCGTCCAGGGGACGGACCCGAATCTGCTCCCGTTTGCAACGGTGATCCAGAACGTCTGGTTCGCCCAGCAAGGTGTCCGTGGAAGAGGGCAGACGCCGCATTACGACCCCGAAGAGCTGCTCGACATCATGGGTCTGCGCGAGATCGGTGACGCGCGCGTCTCGGAGCTTCCCCGGGGGTTGCAGCAACAGGTGGCACTGGTCGCCGGCGTAGCCCCGTCACCTAGCCTGATCCTGGCGGACGAGCCCACGAGCGAGCTCAGCCAGGAAGCGAGCACGGCTGTCATCGCCCTGTTGCAACAAATCAACCACGAGTTCGGCACGACGGTGGTCCTCGTGACCCACGATCCGGTCGTAGCGGGTCACTTCCCGCGAACTATCACCATTCGCGACGGGAGGGTCGGGGCTGAAGGGCATCGGGGCGAAGAGTATGCGGTGGTCGACAGCTCGGGTTCGATCCAGCTTCCTCCCGATGTCCTCGAACTCCTCCCCCCTAATACGAGAGTGCGAGTCGTCCGTGGGCCGAACGGCATAGAGTTGCACAAGCGCGATCCAGAGAATGATGGTTGACGATCCCGATCGCCGTCCACGGACCCTGCGGCTCGAAGGTGTCGTGATCGAGCGCAAGGGCAGGCGCCTTCTCGGCCCGCTCGACCTCGCGATCGAGGCAGGCGTGCCGCTGGCATTCACGGGTCCGTCCGGGTCGGGAAAGACGGTCCTGTGTCTCGTCCTAGCCGGGGCCGTCGTGCCCACCCACGGACGGGTGTCCCTTGAGGGTCGGCCCTTCGTCGCGGGGGCCGAGACCAGCATCGGACTGGTCATGCAGACCCACGGGCTCATGGCTGGGCTCACGGCGGAGGAGAACGTGGCGATACCCCTGCAGGCCCGTCACTTGGAGCCCACAGAGATCTCGCGTCGCACGGCCTTGGCCCTGGAATCGGTGGGCTTGGCGTCCGAGGCCTCTCGCCCCGTTGACGATCTCTCGGGCGGTGAGCGCCAGCGTGTCGGAGTGGCGCGGGCAATGGCTGGTGATCCCCTGGTATTAGTGGCCGACGAGCCCACAGCAGAGCTCGATCCCGGAAACCGCCAACGAGTGTTGTCCCTCTTGGCCGAGCACGCCGACCTCGGCAACTTCGTGGTGGTGGCGTCAGACGACCCGGAAGTCGTTGACGCCTTCCCCAGAAAAATTGAGCTATCCGATGGTCACATTCGCGAGAGATCGGGCGTCGCAAGCGATCTTNNGAAAGGCGCTCAGTAGCAAGAGGTTCTCCAGCGGACGGTCGGTGACTCACGGGAGATATTCCGTGCTTCGGCACAAACCGGGTCCACGTCTCCGGTCCGGAGCGCAATTGCCTCGACTCGGACGACAAGAAAGGGGCGACCAGATTGATGTAGGGCGTTGGCCTCAGGCGCCGCCCGAGACCCAGGCTGGTCGGTATCGTTCACGAACCAGGTCCCATGGTACGCCCCACCAGTCCACGGCACCTGGGGCCTCGCGCGAAGACCTGGATCCGCCCTGCAGCGTGCAGACCCAGCGCATATTCGCGGCACTCCTGGTCATTCGCGGTGACTTTCGACCAGCCGAGATTGCCGGTTCCAGGGACGGCCTGGAGAAGTCCCCCATGGGTCGACCGTCCGAAACCACGCGGCGCGTCGTCAATATAGGGCGGGTTGTCACCAGTAGGAAGTACGCAGCCCGTCTTGCATGAGTCTGGCAGGGACGTAGCGGGCTCCTAGGCGTAGGGTGCATGAGTGTCAACCGACCCAAACGACCTCGTGAGGAGCGGCTACGACGCTTTCTACGCGGCGTGGGGTAACAGTCCGACGTTGCGCCAAATCTGGCGTGCACACGTCACCGGACCCGACTACCCGGAGGAGTTCGCGCACATCAGCTTTCTGACGCTCGCTCAATTGCAATCACTGACCGAAGGGTTGTCTCTCACCACCGACGACGTCCTGGTTGACTTGGCGTGTGGAGCGGGCGGTCCTGGCTTTTGGGCAGCGAAGGAATCGGGCGCCCTCCTCGTCGGTATCGACCTGTCGACGACGGCCGTCAAGGTGGCGGCGGAGCGGGCAGGCCCTCTCGGGATGGCCGGAAGGGCGACGTTCAGACAGGCGACCTTCGNNAGTATCGGCCGATGCCGTCATGAGCATCGACGCCCTCCAGTACGTGCCCGACAAGACAAAGGCGCTGGCAGAGGTGGCGAGGATTCTCCGTCGGGGTGGACGCTTCGCGTTCGTCGCCTTCGAGCTTGATCCCGAGCGTGTCGCCGGGTTGCCGTTCTGGGAGGATCCCGTACCGGACTACCGACCACTCCTCGAGCATGTCGGCTTCGAGATCATTCAGTACGACCAGGTCCGGAACTGGCCAGATCAGGTCGCAGCAGGCTTCGGCGCAATTCTCGCCCAGCGAGACGCTCTGGAAGCAGAGCTCGGTAAAGTAGCAGCTGCGGCAACGATCATGGAGGCGGCTTTCACAACCGAGCTGAAGCCTTACTCCGGACATGTCTTCGCGGTTGCGACTCGATCAAGCTGACCCCGCCCGATATCACCGTCGTGGGCTTTGTGAAGTCCAGGCTGCCCGCCCGCATCCCTGCCGGCTACCGGGTCGGCTCCGAGACAACTCCGACCGGGCCAGCCGTCCGCAATCGCGCGGCGGAGCCGTTACAGGGTGGGTGCTCTGGGGGGTCGGCCTTACTGGATCGGCATCACTTCCTGAACGGGTCAGTCCAGCGACGACCGACTAGACGTGCCAGGTCCCGGAGACGCCTTTTAGTTTCGTGCGGGCTGTCTGCTCCGCGTATAAGTCGTGTAGCAAGCGACCGGGTTTAGGCTTCACGGTATGGCTCGTCAGTCGCTGGCAAGCTGGAAAGAGATGCATCGTTACAGCTCTGGCGGTCCTTAGCCTCGTATCTCACAGCCGTCGTCGCCCAACTGCAGAGGCTTGCCCGGCCCGGACTGCACCGGCTGGCTGCCCTCAGCTTGTCGCTCGGTTACGTCATCTCGACTCCTCATCTTCATGGCGCCCAAGCTGCTGGAGGTACCTCGGAAGTGGCGGAACCAGGCTGGGGAGGGATGGCCCCTGGTCCAGACCAGCCGCTACAGGTGGGTATCTGGCGGGTTTAGGCTTCTCCATCGGTGTCGACCTGTCCTGTGTGTGGCGCAGAGAGCCCGGACCGGTTCCGGTTCTGTGGTTTCTGTGGAGCACTCCTCGCGACGACGCACACGGAGCAGACGGTCCGTCGCACCGTCACCGTGGTGTACTGCGATCTGAAGGGATCCACCAGCCTGGCCGAACAGCTCGACACCGAGTCGCTGTGGGAAGTGCTGCGAGTGTACTTCGACGCGATGAAAGAAGTGCTCGAGCGCCACGGGGGCACCGTCGAGAAGTACATCGGTGACGCCATCATGGCAGTGTTCGGGCATTCGGGCCGGCATGAGGACGACGCATTGCGGGCGGTCCGGGCCGCGTCCCAGATGCGCGACACCCTGGCCGAGGTGAACGTCATGCTCTTGTCGGATTGGGGCATCACGCTCGAGAACCGAACCGGGGTGAACACCGGAGAGGTCGTAAGCGGGTCCCCCACCACGGGCCAGCGGCTAACCACGGGCGACACCGTCAACGTGGCGGCGCGACTGGAGCAGGCCGCTCCGACAGGCGAGGTGCTGATCAGCGAATCCACCTATCGACTCGTCAAGCATGCCGTCGTCGCCGAGACCCTGGAGCCCCTCGATTTGAAGGGCAAGTCCGAACCGGTACCGGCCCACCGGTTGATCTCGGTCACCGGGACCGAGGCGATCCAACGCCGAACGGACACGCCGATGATCGGACGTGCCGCCGAACTCGAGCTGCTCCGAAGGAGCTACGGCCTGGCCATGGAGCGGAGGGAGTGCCGGCTGGTCACGCTCCTGGCCGATGCGGGCGTGGGGAAGACCCGGCTCGTGACCCAGTTCGGTGGCGGCCTCCCGGGAACCGCCACCGTGATCGTCGGACGCTGTCTGTCCTACGGCACGGGCATCGCCTTCTGGCCTCTGGCCGAGGCATTCCGGCAGGCGGCCGGCATCGACCAGCACGACAGCGAGGAGAGGGCCAGGTCGAAGCTTGCCGCCCTGGCAGGGTCGGAATATCCGGGGGCGGCCGACCGACTGGGATCGGTCATGGGCTTGTCGTCCGTCATCTACAGCCTCGACGAGATCATGTGGTCGGCACGGGTGGTGTTCGAAGAGACCGCCCGTCGCCGGCCTCTGGTTATCGTGTTCGAGGACATCCACTGGGCCGAGCCGACCTTCCTCGACCTCGTCGAGCACGTTGTCGACCGCTCGCACGACGCCGGGTTCCTGGTTGTTTGTGTCGCCCGGAAGGACCTGCTTGAGCAGCGACCCTCCTGGATGGAGAACAGGAAGCACGCCTCGCGGATCGAGCTGACCGAGCTGTCCGGCGCGGAGACCGCTCTGGTCGTGCGCCATCTTCTCGGCGATGCCGAGTTGCCCGACGACGCGTTGGAGCAGCGCATCCTGGACGCCGCCGCCGGCAACCCCCTGTTTGTCGAGCAGATGCTGGCCATGCTCGTCGAAGACGGCCACCTGATCCAAGCGCCCGATGGCGCCTGGCGCTGCACCATCAGCCCGGCGGAGATCGACGTGCCGCCGTCCATTTCGTCGCTCCTGGCGTCGCGGCTCGACCGGCTCACCGACGACGAACGAAGCGTCCTGCATCGAGGATCGGTCATCGGCCACGTGTTCTACCCCTCAGCCGTGGCGGCACTGGGGGAGGACGACGGGGTAGATGACGTGCGTGACGCCCTGGGCACGCTGGCCCACAAGCAGCTCATCTGCCCGGCGGAGTCGATCTTCGCCGGGGAGCCCTGCTGGACGTTCGTCCACATCCTCGTTCGCGACGCGGCATACCGGGAGATGCTCAAACGCCAACGCGCCAAGTTCCATGAGCGCTTTGCCAACTGGCTGTGGGGGATCTCCCACGACCGACCGGCCGAATTCGGGGAGATCGTCGGCTACCACTTGGAGCAGGCGGTGACCTGTCTCGCCGACCTCGGCATTCTCGATCAGCACGGCCAGGCCATGGCGGTGAGTGCGGCGGGGCATCTGGGGTCGGCCGGTGAGCGGGCCTTTGCCCGGCAGGACGTGCGCACGGCGGCGAACCTTCTGCTGAGGGCAGCAGATCTGCTCGACGAGGGCGACCGGACCAAGGCTCGCCTGCTCATCGACGGGGGCGAGGCGTTGGCGGAGGCCGGTGACCTGGCCCAGTCCGCCTTGGTGCTCGACCACGCCATCGAGATGGGGCGCGCTCTGGGAGACCACGCCCTGGAGACGTGTGCGCGGCTCGCCCAGCTGTACTTCGCCCACTCGACTAATCCTCAGGTCCTCGCCACCGACGTCGCCGATGAGGCCGAGCGTGCCATCGCCGACTTCACGCCGACGGCCCGGCATGACGTGCTCTACTGGGCCTGGCGCCTCCTTGTGGCGGTGAACTGGACCACGGACACCTTCGGACCAGCCGAGGAAGCACTCGAACAGTCAGCCCGGCATGCCGAGGCCGACGGCAACGGCGCCAGGGCCAGGCGCACGCTGGGAGCGTTGGCCATCTGCGCGCTGTACGGCCCCAGTCCGGTACCTCGGGCCATCGCGCGTTGCGAAGACCTGCTGGCCCAGGCCACGGACGAGACCAAGTCCTCAGCTATCGCGCGCTGCGCGCTGGCGCGGCTCGAGGCGATGCGGGGCAACTTCGACCGGGCCCGCACGCTGTACCAACTGAGCAGGGAAAGGCTCGAGGAGTTCGGG
>PKWD01000246.1 GCA_003131945.1 Acidimicrobiaceae bacterium | reverse complement strand
GCTGGACGACGCCGTGCGGGCCCGCCAGCGCGAGGACGACGTCCGGGTCATGGACGTGGCCCAGGTGATGGAAGCGTCGCTGTCGGTGCCGAAGCCCGACGTCAGTTGAAGGCGCGGGCGTCGGCTTCGCGCAGACGTTCGGACATGGCCACGAGAAGCTTGTGGGCCAGTGCCGGTATGGCATCGAGAAGTCCGTTGAAGCGGCGCTGCTCGAGGACGAGCAGGGTCATCTCGGTGTCGGAGATGACGGTGGCCGAGCGGGGCCGACGGTCGAGCAGCGAGAGCTCGCCGAAGTAGCCGCCGGGGCCGAGGGTGGCCGCCTTGCGTCCGTTGCGCCGCACGGAGGCGGTCCCTTCGACGATGAAGAAGAACTCGCGGCCGACGGTGCCTTCTTCGCAGAGGACCTTCCCGGCCGGCACGGTCACTTCGTCGACGGTGCGGCGCAAGGTACGGATCTGGCTGGCCGACAGGGCCGAGAACAGCCAGATGTTCCCCAGGTCGATTTCTTTCGAACGCGGCGTCATCCCGGGGAGGCTAGTCAGCGCTCTGGGGCTGTGCTGGTTGTCGATGCGAAGGGTCGCGCTACTCTTTCCCGATGCCGAGCGGTCGCCATTTCGACGACTCCGAGGGCGTCCCGCCGCAGCTCAGTCTCTGGCAGCGCCTCCTGACGGCCCTGCCCCGTCTGAGGCACGACGGGCCCAAGACGCCACTCGTCGAGCGGTTCAAAGAGGCTGTCGTGAAGCCGGTGGNNGGCGGCCAAGGCCAAGAAGGCGGACCGGCCGATGTCGGTCGAAGAGTTGGAGGAGGCCGTCAGGTCGGCCGACGACAAGGAACGGCTCACCGGTCTGCTCCTGGCCCCGGTGGCCGCTGCCATCGCCATCTTCATCATCAACCTTCTGATCGACAGCGATCCGGCGGCGCGCCTGAAAGATGGTGCCTTGAACCCGCGTCACGTCTCCCCCTCCACCTACCACGAACTGTCTCTTGTGCTCCTGGTGATGTCCGTCCTCATGCTGGGGTTGGCCTTCTACCGCAAGCGACTCTTTCTCGGCATTGTCATGGCCCTGTACGGGTTGGCCGTCTTCAATCTCCACTACTGGGGTTTCGGGATCCCGTACATCCTGGCCGGGGCCTGGTTGCTCGTCCGGGCCTACCGACTGCAGCGGGACCTCAAAGAGGCCAGAGGCGAGGCGCCGGGGTCCCGGAGCCGGCAGGCTCGTGGGTCCGGCACGAGTCCCCGTCCGAGGCCCAACAAGCGCTACACGCCCCCGGTTTCACCGCCGAAGAAGTCACCGCCTTCGAAGCCCGAGAACGAAAAGCGGGCCGGCTGACGCTGTCGGTCAGGTTCGGCGGATGCGCCGTCGCCGTAGCACCAGGGCCCCCACCAGAAGGGCCAGGACGACGAGGAGGACGGCGGGGAGGATGAACACCGTCCCTGACGTGTGCTCGCCGTCGAGCATACGGACCGTGATGACGAGAGCCGGATCGCCGGGAACGGCAACGGCCCGCAAGACGGTCCCCGGAGGGTGAAGAGAGTTGCCGGGAATGGGCTCGTTGTCGCGATGGCCGTCGAGGGTGAACGAGCCCCGGCAGGCGTAGCCGGCGGCGTTACTTCCGCTGCCGCCGAGAAGCCCCATACAGCCCGACACGGTGAACCGGACGGGGACACCGTGCTGGCGTAGCTGGCTGATCTGGGTGTTCTTGTGGAGCCCGGCCACGAAGAAGATGACGACGGCCGCGGCCAGGGCCACCAGTAAGAGGGCGCCGATCACCCGGCCGACGAGGCGGGTGTCCAGGCCGGCGCCGGCGCCGCGCAGTGTGGAGAGGGGCTCGCCGGACGGCTCGATCTGCCGTTCGGGGGGGTCTGTCGGGGCTCCGGTAATCCGGAGATGGTAGCGGCGCGGCGTACCGCCGAGAGGGCCCCGTGCCTGGCCCGATTCCAGTTCACGCGCTGGTAACACTCACGTGACGAAATGGAAACGCCCACCCTGCATCCTGTCGGCGGCAGGGCGAACTCCTGTCGTGGACTTGGCGGACCAGATTCTTCGGTAAAGCCAGTCCATGGCGTGGTGGGGGAGCCAGGACGCTTTGACAGACGAGAGGGGAGCACTCGCCGTGCTAGCCGCAGCAGCACATGCAGTTCCGTATCCCAGTTGGCTGAATACGGGCGATAACACGTGGCAGGTCACTGCCGCCACGTTCGTCGGCCTGATGAGCCTGCCCGGTCTGGCGGTGCTCTACGCCTCGATCGTCCCCAAGAAGTGGGCGGTGAACGTGCTGGCCATGATGTTCGCCGGCTTCTCCCTCGTCCTCATCGCCTGGGTGCTCTGGTCCTACAAGATGGGCTTCGGTTCCACGTCGATCGGCGGCGGGGTGCACAACGGCGTGCAGACCCAGTTGAGCAACGTGGGCTGGGTCAAACACTTCTTCGAGAACCTGGTGGGTAAACCGGGCCAGGTCCTCAACTCGGTCAACGAACAGGGTCAGGCGGTGTCGGCGGCCAACACCGCCGTCCCCTTCCACTTCCCCACCTCGTCGCTGGCTTACTTCCAGTTCGTNNACGGATCAAGTTCAGTGCCTGGTGCCTCCTGGTGCCGCTGTTGTCGACCTTCGTCTACGGCGTGGACGCCTTCCTGCTGTGGGGGGGCGGCTACTTCGCCCAGGAGGGGTCAGTCGACTTCTCCGGTGGGTACGTCATCCACATGTCGGCCGGTGTGTCGGGCTTCGTGGCCGCCTGGGTCCTCGGACCCCGGTTGCTCCGAGATCGAAGAAACGCCTTGCCCAACAACCTGGTCATGGCGGCCGTCGGGGCCGGCATCCTGTGGCTCGGATGGAACGGCTTCAACGGTGGAGACCCGTACTACGCCGGGGCCGACATGGCCGCCGCCGTGGTCAACACCAACCTGGCCACCGCCTGCGGCCTCATGGTGTGGGTGGCCATGGACGCCTGGCTCTCGAAGGAGAGGAAACCGACCTTCCTGGGTGCGGTGAACGGCATGATCTGCGGCCTGGTCGGGATCACACCGTGCGCCGGCTTCGTGAACGGCTGGGGTGCCATCGCCGTCGGGGCCATCTGTTCGGCCGTCGTGTGGATCTGCTGGAACTTCCTGTCCAAGGTGCGACCCTTCTCCAAGGTGGACGACGCCCTCGGGGTCATCTACACCCACGGCATCGCCGGCTTCTTCGGCGGCATGCTGGTCGGCATCTTCGGAGACCCCAACACCCTGGAGCTGGGGTGCGGAAACCTGAATGCCTCGGGCCAGGTCATCAACACGACGCAGCAGCAGTACATCACGGCCCACGGCGGCTGCACGCCGTTCGGGATCAACGGCTTGATGTACACGGGCTCGGCCCACCAGCTCTGGGAACAGTTCCGGGCCGCCCTTTGGGTCATCTTCTGGTCGGCCCTGGTCACCTTCATACTGATGAAGCTCATAGGGTTGGTCCTGGGAGGGGCCCGCTACAGCGACGCGATTCTCGAAGTCGGCGACCTGGCCATCCATGGCGAGGAAGCCTTCCCCGAGGAGACCCTGGCCCAGCGAATCGGAGTGGGCTCGATGGCGGGAGATCCGGAGTCGACGTCGTTAGCATCGGGCGAACCGGATCGAGCGCCACCGGGCGCCGAGGGTGAACACTGACCGGACCACTACGAGCCAAAGGAGACGATTGATCATGAAGTTGGTCGTAGCGGTCCTCAAGCCGTTCAAACTCGACGAGGTGAAGGAAGCCCTGAAGACCCTTGGGGTTCAAGGGATGACGGTGGCCGAAGCCCAGGGCTTCGGACGCCAGAGAGGTCACACCGAGGTGTACCGGGGTGCCGAGTACGAGGTCGACTTCGTCCCGAAGATCAGGATCGAGGTGCTCGTCGACGATGCCCAGGTGAACGAGGTGGTCGAC
The DNA here is from genome assembly GCA_003131945.1 of Acidimicrobiaceae bacterium. The sequence continues at coordinate 1,998 of PKWD01000246.1, read as the reverse complement.
GCCATCGTGGCCACGGCGGCCACGGGCAAGATCGGCGACGGGAAAGTCTGGGTCCTGCCCGTCGACACCGTGGTCCGGGTCCGTACCGGAGAACGCGGCAGCGACGCCATCTGAGCGAAGCGATGTGAGAGCACGAAGGTTGTCCTCGACGGGGTCGGCATACGCCGGCCCCGTCGGGCGTCAACCAGCCTGGTGGGCCGTCGCCTCCTGGGCCGCCTTGATGGCCTCGGGGTCGCCGAGGAGGTGCTCCTCGATGACCGACAGATCGTCGCCGAGGTGGAACCACCAGGGCACGCCGGTGGGGATCTCGAGACCGACGATCTCTTCGTCGGACAGGTTCATGAGGTACTTCACGAGGGCACGCAGAGAGTTGCCGTGGGCCACGACGAGGACGCCGCCGACGGCGTCGAGGTCGGGGACGATGACGTCCTGCCAGTAGGGGACCATCCGGGCCACCACGTCGGCCAGGCACTCGGCGGCCGGGAGGGCGGCGCCGGGGATACCCCGGTAACGCGGGTCGTGGACCGGGTGGTGTTCCTCGGCGATGGCCGGCGGCCGGATCGTGTAGCTCCGCCGCCACACCTTCACCTGGTCGATCCCGAACTCGGCCGTCGTCTCCAACTTGCTCTTGCCCTGGAGCGCCCCGTAGTGGCGCTCGTTCAGGCGCCAGTGCCGGCGGACCGGGATCCAGGAGCGCCCGAGCTCGTCGAGGGCCAGGTTGGCCGTCCGCACCGCCCTGGTCAGCACCGAGGTGTGGAGGACCCGGAGATCGAGGCCCCGGTCCTGCTCGGCCACCAGGAGCCTTCCGGCCGCACGGGCCTCGTCCTCACCCTGGGCCGTGAGGTCGACATCGACCCATCCGGTGAAGAGGCCCTCGGCATTCCAGGTGGACTGTCCGTGGCGAAGCAGGACCAGGTCGGGCACGTCTCCGAGGGTAGCCCGGCCAATGACGGGTACATCCCTGATGTCAGCTCGTCTTCAATCCCACCGGCGATGGAACTTATGAGGCCATGCAAGGGCCGGGCGCCGATGCCGTTGGGGTCCTCAGCTCAGCACGATCAGACGGGCAAGCTCAGCTGGGCACGGCGAACCACTTGGCGTCGGGGGTACCGTCAGCCGTCAGCTCGCCCGGATGGGCTTTCGAACCGAGGTTCGTCCTCCGCTGGTTGATGGTGAAGACATAGGACACCTTCTTGTAGGTCCCCGTCATCGTGATGGCGGTGCCCGTCTCGGTCCAGGTCCCCTTGGGACCGGCCTGGATGGCGAAGTGGCCCTTGGCCGTCAGGGTGAGCGGGAAGGTGGCCGACTGTTGCTTGGGGGCGAAGAGGGTGGCCGTGTAGGAGCCGGCCGGCGACGTTACCGGAGGTGTCTTGGCCGATGCCGCCTGGGAGCCGGCCAGGCCCAATCCGGCCAGGCCGACGAGCAGGACCGCGGTGGCGGACCCGACCTTCCGAACTGCTGAGCGCATGGAGCGGCAACGACTGGACACGATGAAACCTCCTCCGCTGATGGTACGCAGAGTGGTGGCAGCGCCACCATTGTCATCATTGACGAGTTTGGAATGCCCGACACCCACCAGGGGTTGTTCAGTTGTATCGTTGTTAGAAGAAACCTTGACCATTAGACACTCAAGATCGCTATACTTCCATCCATCAGACAGGGTGTCGGCGAAGGTCGCCGGGCACCGGAACAGAATTCGGAGGCAACACAGATGTCCAAGGCCGTCGGAATCGACCTCGGCACGACCAACTCGGTGGTGAGCGTTCTGGAGGCCGGCGAGCCGGTCGTCATCCCCAACGCCGAGGGGGGCCGCACCACGCCGTCGGTGGTCGGGTTCTCGAAGTCGGGCGAGGTTCTCGTCGGAGAGGTCGCCAAGCGCCAGGCCATCACCAACCCCGAGCGCACCATCCGGTCCGTGAAGCGTCACATGGGAACGAGCTGGACCATCGACATCGATGGCAAGAAGTACACGGCCCAGGAGATCTCGGCCCGCATTCT
>PKWD01000145.1 GCA_003131945.1 Acidimicrobiaceae bacterium | reverse complement strand
CGAGAGTGCGTCAGACCCGAATTGGGACCCGAAGAGGACGCCGCTTGGAGACGTCGCAACAAAGCGGCCCATGGCTTGCCTATACCGGAGGGTCAGGAGCTTGCCGCCATTCGCGACATGAAGCTGCTGAAAGGGCTCTTTCATCGCATGCTGCTCGGCATCTCTAACGCCACCGACTCCTATGTGGACTACGCTTCGCTCGACCATCCATGCCGCCGCTTGCAAGACCCGCCGCCGTCGGCGCCTCACGCCGCAGGTAGTTAGGACATGTCATTCAATTACGGGATGACGTGCCGCCGGGAGCTAAGCAGACCTGCGGTGATTGGCCAACGGGGAAGTTTGATGATTCAGTCTCTTGCCGTGATTCGGAGGCTCTATCATGTCAGGCAAATCTCCTTTGGTCGCCAGCGCCGAGCAGCGTGAGGGGCTGAGGCGGCTGGCGGTTTCGGCGAACCGTGCGGAGGCCGACCGGGCGCGCGCGATCCTGCTTTCGCTTTCGGGCTGGAAGAGCGCGTCGATCGGCGAGGTGTCGGGGTGCGCGAGGAGCCTCCCGTGTTCTAGGAATCGGCCACCTCCTGTTCGATATCGCTCTTGTAGAAGCGCGACACCTCCCAGTGAGCTTCGCGTGCGTGGACGGTCTTGCCGCTCCGTTGCTGATCGTGACGGTTGAGGATGAGGTTACCGGGACTGGGGCACTCGTCCATCAACTGATCTTTGGCGTAACGGAAAAGGAGGGCGCGTCCGTAGTGCTCCGAGATTGGGAGCGAGCGCATTGAGTTTCTCAAGGCGCCTCAAAATGACGATCGTGTTAAGGAGCGCATGCGCCGCATCCTGGCGACCAGCGACGCCCTCGGCAGCCCAGGGAGAGACCCATGGAAATCAAGCGGAGCGGTTCGCAGCCGTCGGCCAAAGGGCCGGCGGAATGGTTCACCGGAACGGTGCGCATCGACCCCTTGTTCCCGGTGACCGCGCCGGCGCGCGCGGCCGGCAACGCGGTCACTTTCGAACCCGGCGCCCGCACCGCGTGGCACACGCATCCCCTCGGCCAGATTCTCATCGTCACCGCGGGCTGCGGGCGCGTCCAACGCGACGGCGGCCCCGTCGAGGACATTCGCCCCGGCGACGTCGTCTGGTTCGCGCCGGGCGAGAAGCATTGGCACGGCGCGGCGCCGACCACGGCCATGACCCACATCGCCGTCCAGGAGTCGCTCGACGGCAAGGCCGCCGACTGGATGGAGAAGGTGAGCGACGAGCAGTACCGGGCCTGACCGCCCGCAAAAAAGCGCCGGGAAGGAGCACGACATGCAGAAGCGCAGACTTGGCAAGAGCAACCTAGAAGTCTCGGCATTGGGCCTCGGTTGCATGGGCATCAGCTTTGCTTATGGCGCGGCAATGGACACGCAGGAGGCGATCAAGCTGATCCGTGCGGCCTTCGAGCGCGGCGTCACCTTCTTCGACACCGCCGAGGTGTACGGAGGGGGCGAGAGTGAACGGATCATCGGTCAGATGCGGGGCCGCGATGCGTCCCGGTCGGCATCGGTCGTGTTGGCCACCAAGTTCATGCCGTCGCCTTGGAAGCTGAACGTCAAGGGGGCATTGTTGAAATCATTGCGCGCCTCTCTGCGTCGTCTGGGCGTGTCCAGCATCGACCTCTACCAGATCCACGGACCCATAAGCCTCCGTTCCCACGCCGCCCTGGCCGACGCGCTGGCGGCGGCGCGCGAGGCCGGCCTCGTGAAGGCGGTGGGAGTGTCCAACTACTCCGTGAAGGAGACCCGTTCCATTGCCGCCGAGCTCGACAAGCGGGGCCTGAAGCTGGCCACCAATCAGATCGAGTTCTCACTGCTGCGACGTGTCCCAGAGACCGGAGGCCTTCTGGCCGCCTGCGTCGAGCTGGGTGTCGTCCCCCTCGCCTATTCGCCCATCGGTCAGGGCCGACTCACAGGGAAGTACTCGACGGACAATCCTCCTCCCGGCAAGAGAACCTTCTCCAATCATCCGATGGAGATTGTCGACACCGTGGTGGCGCAGCTGCGGACCATAGGAGAGAAGCATGGGGGGAAGAAGCCGAGCCAGGTGGCGCTCAACTGGGTGATGGCCAAGGGTGCCGTCCCCATCCCCGGAGCCAAGAACTCCGCCCAGGCGCAGGAGAATGCCGGCGCTCTCGGGTGGAGTATCGACACCGACGACCTTGCCCTGCTGGACGAAGCCGCCCTGACCGGCATACGGAGCATCTCGAACCGCGTCTGGCAGCACGGCTGAGCGGCGGCCGAGATGGTCCTTCCTGGTCTGCTTCGACGCGGCACGACGCTGCTCGGCGTCCTCGCCGCTATCGGTCTCGTTCTGTCGGCCTGCAGCTCGGGATCGTCGCACGCCTCCGTCACCACGACATCGACCCGGGCGCCTCTCCCGTCGGCCGCCACCGGAACGCTCACGGCGGCGCAGAAGACGGCCCTGGCCAATGGAGCCAACCCGGCCGACACCGATGCCGCCGGTGTCGAATGGCTCTGTCGACCGGGGCAGGCCGATGACCCCTGTACCTCGAGCCTCACGGCGACCGTCGCCCCACCGTCCGGACCTACCTACGTCGAACAGGCGACCGATGCCCCGCACCCGGGCATCGACTGTTTCTACGTCTACCCGACCGTGAGCGCGCAGTCCGGGGCTCTGGCCAACCTCCACATCGATCCGGCCGAGACGGCGGTGGCCAAATCGCAGGCATCGCGCTTCTCGCAGTCCCGAAGGTGTCGACGCCCTGGGTCACCGAGCCGGATCTCTACCGGGGCCAGTGCGAGGACAGCGCCGGCGCCAGTTGGCTGCAGGTGAGCGCCCCGATCCACGCAGGTGACAGGCGGCCGCTCGGCACGGAGACCCTCGGTCCGACCTGGGGACTCCATCTGGTCGACGTCAACATCGCGCTCGGCAACCTCGTGTCGCTGGTGGGCCACGAAGGCCGTGCCTACACGGGGAAGCGCTGACCTTGGCCTCTACCCGACAGTACCGACAGCTTCGATTCGCACCGCCGCCGGGAGCCACCGAGATCCTTCTCGTGCGCCATGGGGAATCCGAGCCGGCCACGGACGGACGACCGTTCCCTCTGATCGAGGGCCAGGGCGACCCCGGTCTGGCACCCGACGGCCGCCTGCAGGCGCAGAAAGTGTGCGAGCGTCTTTCCCACGAGCGAATCGACGCCATCTACGTCACTTCGTTGCGCCGTACTTCCCAGACCGCCGAACCGTTGGCACAGAGCCTCGGCCTCGAGCCCGTGGTCGAGCCGGACCTACGGGAGGTGTTCGTGGGGGAGTGGGAGGGTGGCCTGTTGCGCAAGAAGGTGGCAGACCGCGACCCGGTGGCCCTTCGGATGCACGAGGAGCAACGCTGGGACGTGATCCCGGGAGCCGAGCCGGCCGCATCCTTCAGGCGGCGGGTGCGCAGTGCCGTCGAGAGGATCGCCGCCGCCCATAGAGACCAGCGGGTAGCGGTGTTCTCCCACGGCGGCACCATCGGTGAACTGCTGGCTCAGGCGACCGGATCCGAGCCCTTTGCCTTTACCGGAGCCGACAACGGTTCAATCTCCTATGTCGTGATCACACCGCAAAAGTGGATCTTGCGGCGGTTCAACGACACGGCCCACCTCGACGGCGACTTCTTCTCCTCCGCTGCCGTTACCAGAGTGCCTGGAGTCTCACCAGTGACTTGACATAGGTGCTTTCGGCATCGGTGAGATCCTCGAATTGGATGCCCACCCTGAGCCCGTCGCTGCGGTCGGCCACCGCGTGCTTGACCTCACCCCGGAGGTCGACCGACAAGATGATGGTCTGCCCGGCCATCTCGTCGGGGGTGACATCGAAGAGCTCGAGTCCGGCGCCCAGCGTCGACACGTCCACCACCCGGCACTGGCGCCAGCGCTCCTCGGGATCGCCTTCGATCATGTACCGGCCGTGCCAGTCCGTGAATTGTCGCGGCAGGAGCCGTCTCAGCCTCAGTTCCATGGCGCACGCCCCCTTGACCGACAAGCCGACATGAAGGCGTCGACATCCCGGGAAGGCGACTTGAACAAGCGATTCCCACCGTTTTCCCAACGAAGGCTTCTTTCAGGCCCCGGCCCCTGGAGGTCGCAACCAGATCGTCATCCGGGTGCCCCGGCCGTCGATCACGGGGGACTCCGCCGTGACCACCCCCTTCATGGCCGCCACCAGTTCGGACACGATGGCCAGACCGAGCCCGGATCCGAGCCGCCGGCCGGTGGACCGGTCGGAGGTGAAGTGTCGTTCGAAGACGCGGGGAAGGTCCCCGGCGGCGATCCCCGGGCCGTCATCCAAGACCCAGATGGCGATCGACGTGCCCACCACCCCGGCACCCACCACCACCCGGGTTCCCGCGTGTTTGAAGGCGTTCTCCGTCAGGTTGGCTACCACCTGGCTGAGCCGGTCGGGGTCGACGTCCGCCCACAGGCCGGCGTCGGGGGGGACGGCCGTGATCAGCTCGAGTCCGAGGTTCTCGGCCTCCGGCCGGAAACCGGCGGCGGTGAGGCTGACCACCTCGGCGCATTCGACGCGTTGGACGTCGAGGGAGAAATTCTGGGCGTCGAGTCGGGCGAGATCGAGCAGATCCTGCAACAGGCGACCGAGTCGCCGGGCTTCGGATCCGATGACGGCGGTGGCCGCCGCGGTGTCCTCGGTCGTCCCGTCGGCGATGGCATCGGCGTAGCCGATGATCGAGGTGAGAGGCGTCCGCAGCTCATGGGAGACAGACAGCAGGAATTGGCGTTCGAGATTCTGGGAGCGACTCAAGCTGTCGCCCATGGTGTTGATGGCGTCGGCCAACTCGGTCAGCTCGGGGTAGTCGTGGGGACTGACCGGGACCCTCGCCGTCAAGTCACCCCCGGCCAATTCTCCAGTGGTCGTGACCGCCCGTACGAGGGGAGCGCTGATGCGACGGGCCAGCCCCGAGGCGACCACGGCGGCGACGAGCAGAGCGCCCCCGGCGACGAGCAGGAAGTAAGGCAACCCGTTGACCGGGTCGTGCACGGCGCGGATGGCGAGGAGCACGGCGTCGTCGCCTATGGGGATGCCGAGGTTGACCCGTTGCCGGACGGTGAGGGCGACGGGGACGACGGCGAAGACGACACCGTCAGCGCTGCCCGACACGGTCTGGTTGTTCTCGAGCGCCTGTCCGCTCACCAGTGACGGGGTGAGAGGAGCCGGCAGGGCTTCGAACTGTCCTGACGGGGTGAGCCCGACGGCACCGAAGTACTGGTAGGAGCCGACCACTTTCAAGGCCCGGAGCACCCGGGCGGCCCGGACCTTCGCACCCAAGCCGACGTCGGCGGCGAGGTCCCCCGCCGACACCAGCTGCCCCACCGAGGTTGCCTCCTGGACGGTCTCCGTTTCCGCCGTGGACGTGCCGGCCCTCCGAACGAGGAAGAGGCTGCCCGCCGTGGTGAGAACAAGGGTGCCAATGACAACAGCCAGGATGGCGATCGTGAGGCGTCGGCGCATGCGAGAGGGTCTGCCCGGCTCAGCCGAGACGGTAACCCACGCCCCACACCGTGGTGAGCGGTAACTCGTCGCCGAGCTTCTTGCGCAGCTGGCGCACGTGGACGTCGACCGTCCGCTCGTCGCCGTACCAACCCTCGCCCCACACGCCGTCCAACAATTGCCGGCGGGACAGGGCCAGCCCGCGGTTGGCCGCGAGGTAGGCCAGGAGATCGAACTCGCGCGTCGTCATGGCGACGACGTTCCCGGCACACAAGACCTCGCGCCGTCCGGTGTCGACCACGACGGCGCCGATCTCCGTCGTGGTGGGCTCCGCTTTGGCACCGACTCCGCCGGCTCGGCGGAGGATGGCCCTCACCCGGGCCACCAGCTCGCGGGGAGAGAACGGCTTGGTCACGTAATNNACGTAATCGTCGGCGCCCAGCTCGAGTCCGAGGACCCGGTCGATCTCGTCGTCCCGGGCCGTGAGGATGATGACAGCGACGTCGCTGGTCTTGCGGACCTGGCGGCACAGCTCCAGGCCGTCGAGCTCGCCGGGGAGCCCGATGTCGACGATCAGGAGGGCGGGGCGCTCGCGGTCGATATAGGTCAGCCCGTGCTCGGCATCGTCGGCCTGGAGGACCCGGAAGCCCTCGCGGCGGAGGTACATGGCCACCA
>PKWD01000108.1 GCA_003131945.1 Acidimicrobiaceae bacterium | reverse complement strand
ATGGAGGGCCGCAACTTCGGTGACGTGCCGCTCAACCTCGAGCTGAAGCTCGAGGTCTGGGACTCCCCCAACTCGGCCGGGGTCATCATCGACGCTGTGCGCTGCGCCAAGTTGGCCCTCGACCGGGGGGTCGGGGGACCCCTGCTCGGTCCGTCCGCCTACTTCATGAAGTCCCCGCCGGTGCAGTTCCACGACGACGAGGCCCACCGGATGGTGGAGGGTTTCGCCTCGGGCGAAGACAACCCGGCCTGGCCCGAGGACTGATTCGCTCAGGTCGGGCCGGCCTGGCGGTCGGCCCACCAGGCGTCGAGACGGCGGGTGACTTCGTCCTCTCCGAGGGGGCCCTCCTCCAGGCGCAGCTCGAGAAGGAACTCGAGGGCCTGGCCCACGTCGGGCCCGGGCGCCAGGCCGAGGTGGTCCATGACCTGACGGCCGTCGAGTTCGGGACGGATGGCGTCGATCTCCTCCTCGGCCCGTAGCTCCTCGATCCGCTTCTCGAGCTCGTCCATGCGCAGCCCGAGGGTGCGGGCCCGGGCAGCGTTGCGGGTGGTGCAATCGCAGCGGGTGAGCTCGTTCAGCTGGTCGAGCAAGGGCCCGGCGTCTCGCACATAACGCCGGACGGCCCGGTCGGTCCAGCCGAGCCGGTAGGTATGGAAGCGCAGATGGAGCTCGACCAGGAGGGTGACGGTGTCGATGTCCTCCTTGGAGAAACGAAGCGCCGTCATCCGGTCGCGAGCCATGCGGGCCCCGACCACCTCGTGGTGATGGAAGGTGACGCCGGCAGGCCCGAAGTCCCGGGTCCGGGGCTTGCCGATGTCGTGGAGCAGCGCCGCCAGGCGGATGAGACGTTCGGGCTGTGTCTTGTCCACCACGGCCAGGGTGTGGGCCAGGACGTCCTTGTGCCGGTGGATGGGGTCCTGCTCGAGGGCCAGTCCGGGGAGCTCGGGCATGAACTCTGCGGCCAGGCCGGTCTCGACGACGAACCAGAGCCCGGGAGACGGCTTGGGCACCACCAGGAGCTTCCCGAGCTCATCGCGAATGCGCTCGGCCGAGACGATGGCCAGGCGGTCGTGCATGGACGTCACGGCTGTCACGAGGGCGTCATCGGGACGGAGATCCAACTTGGCGATGAACCGGGCCGCTCGCAACATCCGCAGGGGGTCGTCGGAGAAAGAGACCTCGGGATCGAGCGGGGTGCGAAGGCGGCCGGCGGCCAGATCGGCCAGGCCGTCATAGGGGTCGATGAGCTCGAGGCGAGACCCCAGCTGCAGGGCCATGGCGTTGACGGTGAAGTCCCGGCGCGACAGGTCCACCTCGATCGAGTGGCCGAAGACGACCTCGGGCTTGCGCGAATCGGGTTGGTAGGCCTCGGCGCGGTGGGTGGTGATCTCGATGGGCCGCCCCCCTTTGCGGGCGCCGATGGTCCCCCACCGCTTTCCCTGCAACCAGACGGCGTCGGCCCATCCGCCCACGATCTTCTCGGTCTCGTCGGGGACGGCGTCGGTGGTGAGGTCAATGTCGGCATCGGGCGACGGCTCTTCGGTGGAGAAGACGTCGCGCACGGACCCACCCACCAGGTAGAGCCGGTGACCGGCGTCGTCGAAGCGCGCGGCCAGGTCGGAGGTGGCATCGACCAGCGCCTGTGCTCGTGCGGGGATCACCGGGCCGAGGGTAGTGCCCGCCACCGTGGGCACGAACGACAGGAGGCTGCGTTGACCGCGTACCCACCTCGCCGTAGCGTGCCGCCGCATGACCGTTCCCCTGCACCGATCCGAGCGCAATGCGCTTTGCGATCTGTTCACACGCGTCGGACCGACGGCCCCCACGCTGTGCGAGGGCTGGACGACGACGGACCTCGCCACCCATCTGGTCGTCCGCGAACGCAAGCCCCTCGCCGCTCTCGGCCTTGTCCTCTCGCCGCTCGCCGCCACCTTGCAGACGACGATGGCACGCATGTCGGCGACGAAGTCGTACGAAGGGCTCGTGGCCATGGTCAGAAGTGGACCTCCGTCGTTGCTGCGACCTTTCGACGCGGCGATGAACATGGTCGAGTACTTCATCCATCACGAGGACGTGCGCCGGGGGGGCGGGGACACGACACCTCGGCCGGGGGCCGACATCGCCGAGATCGAAGAGGCCCTGTGGCGCTCGCTGCGGCGGGGGTCGCGCAAGGCCTTGGGAAGCACCGGTCTCGACCTCGTGCACGCCGACGGCCGGATCGCCCACGTCCGGCCGGGACACCCCACGGCCACCCTGACGGGGCGCCCGGGGGAGATCACTCTCTATCTCTCGGGCCGCCGGAGCACCGCCCATGTGGAGCTGGGCGGGCCGCCGGACGCGGTGGCCGCCCTGAGCGACGCCCGTTTCGGCATCTGAGGAGGCGGGTGGGCAGCCCCCGCCGGTGTGGCCGACGCCCCCGAGCGCCGGACCAGTAGGCTCCCTCGCCGAGGTGGACCGGACCGAGGCGAGCATGGCTCCCGCGCGCGGCGGTGACCGCACCGACGGCCGTCACCGGTGCCCGGTGTCGGTGGGCCGGATGCTCTTTGTGCTGGTCGTCGTCGGTCTCGGCGTCGTCAACGCCTGCTCAGCACCGATCGCCGAAGGCGCCAACGGGCCCAAAGGGTCCGCCCCCACAGGTTCGTCCGGACCCGCCCTCACCCTGCTCGCCCCGCCCACCACCGCCGGTCCGACCTCCCCGTTCGCCGTGCGTCTCGACGTGTCGGGGGCCGTGCCGCGCGCCGACCTCAGCATGAGCGTGAGCGTCTACGAGGCCCTCAGAGATCCCAGTGAACTCGACGAGACGCTGGGCGGGTCACCGGTGGGATCGGTCGTGGCCAGTTCAGACACACCCATCGCCCTTTCGTCGCTTCCACCGGACCCCGGTCACCCCAATGGCGTCGACCTGTCGGTCCCGGTCACCGCCGGTGGCGTGGTGGGAACGGGGACCGGTCCTTTCACAGCCGACATCGCCTGCCCGCAGGGCTCATGCGGCGGGGTATACCCGGTCCGGCTCGAACTCACCGATACGGTCACCCAGGCGGTGACGGCACGCCTGCTCACGTACCTCGTCTACACCGATGGCGGGGCCGACATCGAACCCTTGCGCTTCGCCCTCGTGGTGCCCTTGGTCCTGGCTCCCCCGTCGTCGCCTTCGTCGGGCGCGGCCCCGGCGGTCACGTCGTCGGACCTCGACACCCTCACGAACATCATGGGTACCCTCTCGGGCACCCGGGCGAGCGTGCCGTTGACGCTCGCCCCCAGCCCGGCGACGGTGGCCGCCCTCGAAGGCGACCGGAAGCCACGATCGAAGGCCGCCTTGGCCTCGTTGGTCTCGCTCAGCGCCGAAACAGGCCGTCAGACACTGTGCGGATCGTTCGTCCCGGTCGACGCCAATGCCCTCGTCACCGCGGCCGTGGGGGGAGGCACGGAGCTCACCGGGCAGGTCCACCGCGGAGCCCAGGTGCTCGATGCCATCCCGGGGTTACGCACCAACGGCTGTAGCGACAACGCCTGGGTCACAGATGCCACCCTCGACCCCGCCGCCCTGGGCGCGCTCGGAGCGCTCGGTTACAACGACTTCGTCCTCCCGCCCGGTGCCGTGGCGGGGCCGGCCCCGTCGACCACGCCCGTCAGGCGTTTCACGATGGTCGGTGCACCGAGAACGGCCAGCGCCATCGTGTCCGATCCCAGTGTGTCCACCCTCCTGCAGTCGACGTCGCGCCATGACCCGGCATTGGTGGCCGACCAAATCCTGGCCGAGCTCGAACTCGACTACTACGAGGCGCCGAACACATCGTTGGGGCGCGGCGTGGTGGCGGCGCCCCCGGTCAACTGGCAAGCCAACACCACCGTCCTCACCGACGTGCTCACCGGCCTCGAGGGCAACCCCATGGTCCAAGCCGTCACCTTGGCCACACTCTTCTCCGACACCACGGGGGTCCCGGTGGGCGGAGTTGTCGGAGGAGTCAACCAACCGGCCATCCGCCGGCCGGCGGCCATCGGCGACGCCCCGGGTCTACCGGCCTCGGCCATACGGGCGGCGCGCGCCCGGTGGACGGGCTTTTCATCCGCCGTGTCCGGCACCAGCACCGGCGGCGCCGTGGCCACCGACCTCGGGGACTTCCTCTTGGCGGCCGAGTCGCAGCAGCTCACCCCCGGCCAGCAGCGCGCCGGGGTCGAGCATTTCGAGGCCGCCCTCGACCAGCAATTGGCCCTGCTGTCCATCACCTCGCGCCAAGTCCGTCTCACGGCCAGTACGGGCAGTGTCCCCATCACCGTGATCAAGAACGCGGACTACCCCGTCAAGGCCGTCATCACCGTGACGAGCGACAACATCGCTTTCTCCACGGGCGGCGGCCAGGCCTCGAACAGCGGGTGCACCGCTCCGGTCGTCACCGACGTGGGGGGCAAGTCGAGCGTGTCGACACTGTGCACCTTCGTGCACGCCACCAACGCCGTCTACATCGAGATGCGGTCGCGAGTGTCGGGTGATTTCCGCATGTCGATCGCCCTGAACAGCCCCCATGGGGGCTTGCAGCTGGCCGGCGGGCAGGTCACGGTGCAGTCCACGTCCACATCGGCGGTGGCCATCGCCCTATCGGTGGCGGCCGGAGCCGTTCTTCTGGGCTGGTGGGGGCGCACCGTCTGGCGCAACCGCCGGACCCGACGGGGGGCGCACCGCATGCGCAGCGGTGGCGAGCAGTGAGCGACGAGAGCGAGCCACCCGATCGACCGGAGGAGACCAAGCCTCCGGATCCCGAGAACAGCGTCAACACACCGCCCGGGTTCGAAGGCGGTGACGTCGAGGGCCCCGCCACCGATTCGCCCGACGGCGACAACGCCGACGAAGAGGCGCCGGACGACGGGGACGAGGACAACCAACCGCCCGACGACGTAGACCAAAGCGGCGGCCGCTCCGACCCCGTTCCCGTGGCGCCCGAAGGCGGGCGGGCAGGCGGGGCCGAGACGTCGGGTATCGGACGGGCCACCGCGGTCATGGCCGTCGGGACCACTCTGTCGCGTGTCACCGGTGTCATCCGGATCGTTGCCGTGGGGTACGCGCTGGGAACGAGCTCGCATTTGGCCGATGCGTACAACTTGGCCAACACGATGCCGAACATCATCCACGACATCGTCCTCGGTGGCGTGTTGTCAGCCACGTTCATCCCCGTGTTCGTCCAACGCCTGACAACGCGCAGCGACGATGAGGCCTGGGAGGCCATTTCGGCCGTGACAAGCGTGACGTTGATCGTCATTGCCGCGGCGTCGGCCGTGTTCCTTCTGCTGACTCCGTTCATCATCGATGCCACGACGGCCCTCAACCACTCGGCCCAGGCGGCCCAGGACCGGCGGGTGGCGACCGAGCTGTTGTTGCTCTTCGTGCCCCAACTGACCTGTTACGGCTTCATCAGCCTGGGGACGGCTCTGCTGAACGCCCGGCGTCGCTTCGGGGCACCGATGTTCAGCTCCATCGCCAACAACGTGGTCCTCATCGGCGTGCTGCTCTACTACGCCTTCACCGTGAACCACGCGGCGCGGTCCATCGGGGGGCTCTCGCAGGACCGGAACCAACTGCTGTTGCTCGGTTTCGGTACGACGGCCGGTGTCGTGGCGCAAGCGGGCTTGATGGTTCCGAGCTTGCGGCGGGCCGGACTGCGGCTGACCTGGAAGCCGGATTTCCACCACGAGGCCGTGCGCACGATCCTGCGCCTCTCGGGGTGGACCTTCGGCCTGGTGGTGGCCAACCAGATCGCACTGATCGTCGTTCTGACACTGGCCGGTCGCGTCCAGGGAGCGGTGACCGCCTACACCTACGCGTGGACCTTCTTCCAACTCCCCTACGGGGTGGTGGCCGTGTCGGTCATGGCCGCCACGGCGCCCGAGCTCACCGCCCTCTGGTCCCGGGACGACTTGGTGGCCTTCCGCCGGCGCATGGCGACCGGACTACGCGCCACCTTGGCCATCGTCGTGCCGGCCGCCGCCGGCATGGTGATCCTCTCCCATCCCCTCGTGGCGCTGCTCTTCGCCCACGGGGCCACGACGGTGCCCGAGACGCTCCCCACGGCCACGTCCCTGGCGCTGCTGTCGCTCGGACTCCCGGGCTTCTGCGTCTTCCTCTACGCCGTCCGCGTGCTGCAGTCGATCCAGGACCTGCGGTCCGCGTTCTGGCTGTACGTGCTCGAGAACGGCATCAACATCGTGGCCGCCCTCGTTCTCGTCGGACCCTTGGGGGTGGTGCGGGGGATCGCCCTGTCCATCGCCATCGCGTACACGGTGTCGGCCGTGGTCGCTCTGGCCCACGTCCGCACCCGGATACACGGATTGGACGGCGACCTGGTCATGACCCCGCTTGTGCACGTGGCCGTGGCCACGGCGGCGCTGGTGGTGGCGGCGGCACTGGGCAGCAACATCACGGCCTCGCAGAGCAACGTCGGGCTGCTCCTGCGTGTCGTGGTCGGCGCCGTGGCCGGCGGCGGTGCCTTCATCCTCGCCGCCGGTTTCCTCGGGGGGAGGCGTCCACCGGCGTCGCGCCCGCCACGGGGGGGGACGCGACCGCCTCCCGACTCCCCACCGCCGCGGGGCCGACGGCGACCAGGCCTGCCGCCACGACCGGATCCGTTGCCGCCCGCCGGGAGGCCTCCCATGCGCCCGTCGCGCCTCGGACCCACACGCGGTGCGGAGCCCGGTGGGGCCGACCATGGCAGACTCGGCGCCTAAGCACTACGCGTCGTCGTCGCCGCTCGGCGCCACGACCGGAGGGAGCCCGATGGCCAACATCCAAGTGGTCACCGACAGCGCCTGCGATCTGACCCCGTCGATTGCCGACGCCAACGACGTCCAGGTCGTTCCCCTGGCGATCCGTTTCGGCAACGAGGAGCTGATCGACCGCGAAGAATTGTCGATCAAGGAGTTCTGGGACAGGGTCATCACCGGTCCCGACATGCCCGAGACCGCGGCCCCGTCTCCGGGCTCCTTCCGCCAGGCCTACCTCGCCGCCGCCGAAGCGGGTTGCGACGGGGTCGTGTGCATCACGTTGTCCTCGGGTCTGTCGGCCACATTCCAGGCCGCCTCCACCGCCGCGTTGGACCTTCCGGTCCCCATGCCCGTCCGGGTGATCGACTCGCTGACGGTCACCATGGGAGAAGGCCTTCTCGCCCTGGCGGCCGTGGACATGATCAAGGACGGCCGCAGCCTCGACGAGATCGTGACCGAGCTCGAGTCGCTGCGGGACCGCACCCACGTCTACGGCGTCCTCGGGAACCTCGATTTCCTGAAAAAGGGCGGCCGCATCGGTGGCGCCGCCCACCTCGTCGGATCGCTGCTCTCCATCAAGCCGGTCATCGAAGTACGCAACGGCGTCGTGGAGGTCGAGTCCAAGCAACGGACCCGATCCCGTGCCCTGCAGTACCTGGCGGGAAAGGCCCTCGAGTCGGGCCCCCTCGAACGCTTGGCCGTGGCCAACGGTGTGGCCCCGGACATCGATGAGCTGTTGTCGCTTCTCGAGGACGCGCATCCCGAACACGAGACGGTGCTCAGTGATCTGGGTCCGGTGATCGGCGCCCACGCCGGGCCGGGCACGGTCGGGGTGTGCTTCCAAGTCGCACGCTGAGCAGGCCTCTCGCAATGCCCGACTAGTCTCGGGGCCATGCACGACCAGGGTGCCGACGCCTCACGGGGTTCCGGTGAAGCCGGGGAGCAGTGGCAGATGCGCGTTGTCGACACGATCGATGACGTCGTCACCACGGTCCAAGAGCGCGTCATCCGCCCCCTACTACTCGTCGCTCGCGCCATCGTTTTCGGGATCATCGTGGCCACCATGGCCTTGGTGGTGAGCATCCTGTTCTCCATCGCCGTCGTCCGACTCCTCGACGTCTACGCCTTCAGGGGCCGTGTGTGGGCGTCGGACGCCGTGGTGGGTGGCCTCCTCACCGCCGGCGGATTGGTGGCCTGGACGAAACGGCGGTCGCGTGGCGACGCCGGAGCGCCGTGACCGTGTCCGAGACCCACGACGTCGTCATCCTCGGGTCGGGTCCGGCCGGACTCACAGCAGCCATCTACGCGGCCCGGGCCAACCTCAAACCCCTGGTGATCGAGGGCGAACCTTCATCCACCAGCGATCAGCCCGGTGGGCAGCTGATGCTCACCACCGATGTCGAGAACTACCCCGGTTTCGTCGACGGCATCATGGGACCCGAGCTCATGGAGCGCTTCCGCGACCAGGCGGCTCGGTTCGGCGCCACCTTCGTCACCCGAAAGGCGACCCGGGTCGACCTGTCGTCACGGCCGTTTCGAATCTGGACCGACAGCGGCGGTCCCGACGACGCCGACGTGTCGACGCGGGCGCTGATCGCGGCCACGGGGGCGCAGTCGCTCATGCTCGAGGTGCCCGGCGAGAGTCGACTGCTCGGCCACGGCCTGTCCACCTGCGCCACCTGCGACGGCTTCTTTTTTCGCNNTCGAGGAGGCGCTGTTCCTGACGCGTTTCGCCCGTTCGGTCACGCTCATCCACCGGCGCAAGGAGCTCCGGGCCTCGAAGATCATGCAGGACCGGGCCTTCGCCAACGAGAAGATCGTTTTCCGCTGGGACACCACCGTGAACGAAGTCCTGGGCGACGGCAAGGTTTCGGGGCTGGCGGTGCGCAACGCGGTAACAGGTGATGACGATGAAATGGCCTTGACGGGCGTGTTCGTGGCCATCGGTCACGTGCCCAACAGCGGCATCTTCGCCGGCCAGNNCCGCAGCCGGCGCCTCCGGCGACTGCGCCGGGCTGACGCCACCAGAGCGCTCAGCGGAGATCGCGGCGGTCAGCAGGCCGCGGGCAGCGCCGAGCTCGCCGAGCTCGGGCAGCGCAGCCCCGGGCCGCAGCTCCGGGTGCCGGGGACGAGGCCGGGAATGCGGTCGCCGGGCCCGGGGTTACACGTCTGTTGTAGTTGCGTGCACGCCAGAGCACGCTGGAGAAGGAGCATTTTTTATGAGCGAGGGGATCGCGACACTCAGCGACGCTACGTTTGACGAGCATNNGTGCTGGTGGACTTCTGGGCCGAGTGGTGTGGCCCGTGCAAGATGATCGCCCCCATCCTCGAGGAGATCTCGGGGGAGCAGAAGGGCAAGATCGAGATCGCCAAGCTCAACATCGACGAGAACCTGGACGTGACGCGCCGGTACGAAGTGATGAGCATTCCGACGATGATCCTGTTCAAGGACGGCGAGCCCCAGGCACGAATCGTGGGGGCCAGAGGCAAGGCCCAGCTCTTGCAGGAGCTGCAGGCGTACCTCTAATCCCTGACACCCCCCTCCCCTTGCAAGCGGGCGACAAGGGGGCGGCGGTCGCCGACCTCCAGCACCGGCTGGGTGAGGTCGGTCTGCCTTGCCCCCCTGATGCCGACGGCCTCTTCGGGGCCGGCACCGCCGCCGCCGTCGAGGCGTTCCAATACCGACGGGGGCTCCGCGTGGACGGCGTCTGCGGTCGCCAGACGTGGGGTGCTGTGGTGGAGGCCGGGTTCCGCCTCGGCGACCGGTTCCTGTATCTCCACGCTCCCATGTTCCGGGGCGATGACGTGGCCGACCTCCAGCAACGCCTGTCTGCCCTCGGTTTCGATACGGGGCGGGTCGACGGCATCTACGGAGGGCTCACGTCGTCGGCGCTGGCCGACTTCCAGCGCAATGTCAGCGTGCCGGTGGACGGCATTCTGGGCGCCTCCACCTTGCGCGAGCTCAAACGGGTCATGCCTCGACACGCCGAGCCCGAATTGGTGAGCAGCGTGCGGGACCGCGAGCGGCTCCGGCAGGCTCCTCGGACGCTGCTGGGCCGTCGCCTGGCCATCGGGGAGGAGGGTGGACTCGATGTGCTCGTCACAGCCGTACGGCGTCACCTGGCGGCCACGGGGGCCGAAGTCGTCCCCCTGGTCCACCCCGACGGATCCCTGCAGGCGGCGGCGGCCAATGCCGCACAGGTCGAGGCCTACGTCGGGCTACGCCTGGACCCGGACCGGACCCGGTGCTCCGCCTCCTACTACGCCGGCTACAGCTACGAGTCGGCCGGGGGCCGCCGGCTGGCCGAGCTGCTGCAGTCGCTGGCGGCCATCGCTCTCGAGATCCCCGCCGATGGCGTCCAGGGCATGTCCCTCCCGGTTCTGCGAGAAACACGGATGCCGGCGGTGATCTGCGAAGTCGGGCCTCCGGCGACGGTGGTGAAGCGGGCCGGCGCCCTGGCCCATGCCATTGTCGAGGCACTCACGATCTGGGCTGTCACACCGGTGGACTGAAGCGCCCAGCCTCCGGGCACGACCTTTACGTCGAGGCTTGGCCCCCGACCTCGACTGTCCACAGCCTCATGCACAGGTTGTGGATTACACTGCACATACGATCGAGCGTTAGATTACTACTCTACGTAGTCATCCTCGGGTGATACCCAGGCACAAGAGACCACTATTCTCACTTTGTGCTACATGCGATCTCAGGGTCAGAGGGACGGAAAGCCACCGCCCACCATGAGCTTGTAGATGCGCTCGAGGTCCTCGAGGGTGGCGAATTCAACCAGCACCCGTCCCCGCTTGGCACCCATGTCAACCTTTACTCTCGTGTTGAGATGGTTCGACAGGAGATCTTCGAGCTCGAGCACACCCGGCGCCGGAAGCCGGCGCCGGGTTCCGGCATCGACTGTCGGACTCTCGACTTCGGGCTCCCGGGCGTGGTGAACCGCCTCGGCGTGAGGAGAGGCCGTGCCGTTGGCGGTGTCGGCTGGATCAGGCTGTGCGCCCTGGATGTGTCGTCGGACGGACTCCTCCACGGCCCGGACGNNCGCTTTGCCAAGTCCTCCTGGAAGCTTCGATCCGGCGTTCCGAGGAGGGCTCTCGCATGGCCGGCTGTGATAGTGCCATCGGCCAGAGCCCTTTGGACGCCGGCCGGCAGCTGAAGGAGACGAAGAGTGTTGGTGACAGTGGTCCGGCTCTTGCCCACCCGCGCCGCCACCTGTTCGTGGGTGTAGTCGAACTCATCGACAAGTTGCTGGAAGGCGGCGGCTTCCTCCAGCGCGTTGAGGTCCTCCCGATGGAGGTTCTCGACCAGAGCCTGCTCCAGGCTGCGAACATCTGAGACGGTCTGCACCAGAACCGGCATTGTCTGCAACCCCGCCCGCCGGGCCGCGCGCCACCGGCGCTCACCGGCGATCAGCTCGTAGTCGTCGGGACCGGCTTCCCTGACCAGGACGGGCTGAAGAACTCCCACCTCGCGGATGGAGGATGCCAACGACGTCATGGCCTCCTCCTCGAATCTGGTCCGGGGCTGTAGCGGGTTAGGGCGGATACTCGAGATAGAGACTTGGCGCAGGATCGAGCTCCGGTCGTTCGCCACCTCGGCCGGGATCAGCGCGCCGAGACCCTTACCCAGTCCGCTACGACGCGCCACCGCTGACCTCCTTGGCTAGCTCCCGGTAGGCGATGGCCCCGCGAGACGTCGGGTCGAAGACTGTGATCGGTTGTCCGAACGAAGGAGCTTCTGATATCCGCACCGTCCGAGGTATGAGGTTCCTGCACACCTTGTTCCCGAAATGGGTCCTGACCTCGTCGGCGACTTGCTCCGACAGCTTCGTCCGCGCGTCGTACATCGTGAGCACGATCGTCGAGACCTCGAGTCCGTCATTGAGATTCGCCTGAACAAGATGGACATTGCGAAGCAGCTGTCCGAGCCCCTCGAGGGCGTAGTACTCACACTGGATGGGTACAAGCACCTCGTCGGCGGCGGCCAGCCCGTTCACGGTGATGAGACCGAGCGACGGGGGACAGTCGATCAGAATGAAATCAAAGTCACCACTCACCGCTTCGAGAGCCCGGCGCAGCTTCAACTCACGGCTGAAGCTGGGAACGAGCTCGATCTCGGCACCGGCCAAATCGATCGTCGCCGGAGCCACGAAGAGATTCTTCATACTCGTCGGTTCGACAGCGTCTTCCAGGGAGACATCCCTCATAAGAACGTCGTACATCGACAACTCGAACGACCGGGCGTCGATTCCCAGACCGGTGGTGGCGTTTCCCTGGGGATCGAGATCCACCACCAGGACCCGGTAACCCAGCTCGGCAAGGGCCGCCCCGAGGTTGACGGCCGTCGTCGTCTTCCCGACCCCGCCTTTCTGATTGGCCACAGCCATGATGCGGGGGATCGGCCGGGGAACGTAGTCCCCTCGTTCCACCGTCTCTTCCTCGGCGGCCAGCCCGAGTACGTCTTTGGCCGGAAGGTCAACAGGAGAGCCCCGAGAAGGGGGCGTCGGCTTGGGAATCGTGGAAGCCACTTCCTGCTCGATGACCTGTTCGTCGACTGCTTCGGTCTGGTCGAGCACTTCCACATTGTGAGGCGCGTCTTCCACCGTCACCCGCTCCCCGTCCGCTGCCTTCTCATCTTTGGCGGCCTTTTCGTCGACACGACCTCCATCGGTTGGCTGCGAGGGACGTTCGCCCTGGTCCGGGCGCTGATCTCGACCTCTGATGCGGACGCGCACCGTCAACTCTTGAGATGGTTCGGATTCACGCCCCCATCCTTCCCATCCCCAGACCCCGGGTCAAGCTTTAAGAGAGGCTTTTCCCGTTGTTTCACGTGAAACATCCCGCGCCGGGTCCGAGAGTGGGGTCTTCGCACAAAATCTCACGGCGCCCCGCTCCCTTGATGTTCCACGTGGAACATCAAGGAGCTCGGAGGCCGTTTTGGCTGCTCAGAGCACCGGGCGTTCCTCGGTCAGTCCGAAGAGGACACTTCGGCGGTTCGGTAGAGGGGCCGTTTGGCCGGTACTCCCACCCGGCGAGGGAAGCGTTCTGGACACTCCCGGCTCTGGCGTAGCACCCGGTACCCGAATTTGCCTCTCCACAGGCTGTGGCGCTCGAGGCCCAGAGCGGCCAGGCCGTCTACGGGCCACCTGGCGTCGTCGTCGCCGTAGGCCGAGGGCAAGATCGGCGGTTCGGAGACGATCAAGAGACCCTCTCGCCTGAGGAAGGGGGCCCCACATTCGGCTGTGACGGGTGGCGGTCCGAACGAGCGGGCCACGACCAGGGAAAAGGCTCCGCGTAGGGCAGGGTCGCGCCCGGCCAGCTCGGCTCGCGCTGTGACGACCCGGACCCGGTCTGCCCAACCCAGGTTCTCGACCGTCTGCGCCAGGAATCGGGCACGTCGTTCGCTACTGTCGAGCAGGACGGCCTCACGGTGGGGCCATCGGTTAGCCAGAACCAGACCCGGGATGCCTCCACCCGAACCGAGGTCCAGCCAGGTTCCTGCCTGTGACTCACCTACGGCGGGCGGGCTCAGCGGGTCGATTCCCCCGGCGTCGACTGATTCAGAGGCGTCGGCAAAACCATGAGCGTGGGCCAGGTGGACGTCGAGAGGTCCGTCGCCGAGGAATCCCCAGGCCCGCGCCTGACGCAGGGCCGCCACCAACGTCGGGGGCAGCGACGGGGACTCGGGGCCTGACACGAAGGCGTTCATGGCGTCTGACGGCAGGAACTGACGAGGCGTACTCCCACCCGAGTTGGTGGGCGCGGAGCGTTCAGTCGTCGGTGTCTGAAGAGGAGTCGAGCGGAGCCCCCACGGGAGATATGATCACGAACCGCCGGGGTTCTTCGCCCTCAGACCTGGTCTCCACACCCTCGATGTCGGTCACCGCGTCGTGGACGACCTTCCGGTCCGGAGCCAACATCGGCTCCAGCGCCTGTTCGGAGCCACTGGAGAGAACCTCGTCCGCCACCTGCCGGGTGAAGCGCTGCAGGGCCTCCGACCTCTTGGCCCGGTACCCGGCCACGTCCACGAGGATNNGACTCTGTACGACGGTACGGGCCAGCTCTTGTAGGGCACCCAGGGTGGCTCCACCCCGCCCCACCAAGATCCCGAGCTCTTGGCCCTCGACGACGACTTCGACTGTCTCGGAGTCGACGACGCGCAGAGACACGGCGGCCTCGAGCCCGAGCTCTTCGATCAGTCCCTCGATGAACTCGCGCGCCGATTCCCCTTGCTCCTCCAGTGACAGCACCTCACCCACACTCTCCTCCTTGATTGAGCCGNNTTCTCGGGACCGACCTTGCCCGAATTCGTGGTTCCGGTCGACGTCCGCTCCGCTCCTGCGCCGGCCGACCGGCCGGCTCCCCCTCGAGATCCGCGTCGACGACTGCGATGCGCCGGACCTTGTCCGACGCCGTTCTTGGACGGCGAGCCGTCCGCCAGGATTGGATCCACCTCTGCGGAAGGGACCGACGCCACGGAGGTGGGCCTCGAACCAGCCCGTCCTGATCCGCTCCGACCGGCTCCTTCGCGACGCTGATCCTGAGCCGGACGGCGTGATCGACCGCGCTTGGGACGGGGACTGGTCGGTTGGACCCGGGCACGAACCCTGGCCTCTCCTCGCATCCTCCCGAACAGTCCGGCGCGCGGCTCGTTCACCACTACGAACTCAGCGTCCGAGTCGTCCACGCCCAACTGATCGAGGGCCGCGTCTTTCGCCTCTGCGACGGTCCGTCCCGTCGTCTCGACCCATTCCACTGCTATCGATCCTTCCTCTCCCGCTTTGTCTTCGAGCGGGGATGCGTCGCCTTTTTGTCGCTGTCACCATTGCTGTCGGCGCCATTCGTGCTCTTCGCCTGTCCGGCGGGGCTCTGACCGTTCGTCTTCGGAACACCAGCGTTACCGTTGGACTTGGGGGGGGACTTCGCCGGTCCCTTGGGCGCACCGTTCGATGATGGCCCCTGCTGCTTCGGTGCCGGTTTCCGCGGAGGGGAGGCGTCCCGACCTTTCGCGGCCCCATCGCCCGGAGGCAACGCTTCTCGTGCCCGCTGCTGCGCCTCTTTCTGCTCGAGAGCTTGTTTCTGCATGTCCGCCAGCCGCTCCATCATGGGCCGACGACGGGGCTTCGCCCCTGCACCGCCTCCCCCTGACGGGAGGACACCCTCGGTTGCCGTTCGAACCTTGTTGAGTGTCCCGGACCGGAAGATCGCCTCCTGGATCCCGATTCGGCACAGGCTGGACACAATGAAGTAGATGTTGACACCCGCAGCGATGTTGATGTAAATGACGGCGAAAATAAGCGGCATATAACGCTGCATCATTTGGGCCTGCGGATTGGACTGGGCGAACTGAGGATTCCTATTATTGAGCTGTCGCATTTGGAAATATTGGAGGCCAATTGCGATCAAGATAAGAAGGGCATAGGGAAGGGCCGACACCACCGAGTGGTGACCGAGAACCTTGTCGGCCAAATTAATCCCAAATGCGGGGATATTTCCGGGACTGTGAACGAGGTTCCGATAGAGCTTCGTGTTGGTGTTGATATAGCGCGGAAGGGCACAAACTGCGTGAAGACACGTTCCCTTGGGATCGGCGAGAGTGGCCGGTAAGCCGGTCTTACCCCGGGTGATTGTATTTGCCAGACCCTTGATAACGCCATACAGGATAATAAAGACCGGGAACTGGGCCACCATCGGTAGACAGCCGCCGGCCGGATTGACGCCGTGCTCCTTATAGAGCTTCATCATCTCTTCGTTGAGGGTTTGGCGGTCACCCTTGTACTTCTGCTGCAGCTTCTTCATCTCGGGGCTGACGCGCTGCATCGCCACCATCGACTTGGTGCTTTTCACCGTCAGCGGCGCCGTGACGATCATCACCACCACCGTGAGCAGTGCGATGGCCACGGCGTAATTCGGGATCAGCGCGTAGAAGAACGCGATGAGCGTCCCCATGAGGTCATAGAGGGGTTTGAAGATATTGCCCAGGGTGCTCCCGAGGACAGGGATCAGGCTGATCACCGTCGTTTCCCCCTCACTCCGGTACCGGGTCGATGCCGTGGGCCGCCCACGGATGACAGCGGGCTATGCGACGAAGGGCCAGGATCCCCCCGCGCCAAAGACCGTGGCGGTCGAGGGCTTCCAGGGCGTAGTCCGAGCAACCGGGGACATACCGGCACGGCGACGGTCGTCCGGCGCGAAGTAGCTGGNNAGGGCTATTCCTCGCGTCGCCACCCTGGTGGCGAGACGGGGGGCGGGCGCGGTGCCGGTGGCGACGGTCACCGTTGCCGCCCCTCACTCGCTGTTGCCATCGCTGTTGCCACTTTCGTCCTCAGATCCTCGTGAGAGAGCCCCAATGCGCCAGGATCGGCGGCCACCAGGTATGCACCGGGTGCCAGCCCGGCTATGCCGTCCACGGCCGCCCGGAGCCGGCGCCGCAGGCGATTGCGGACCACGGCCTTGCCCACCCGCTTCCCGACGGCGTAGGCGACCCGGGGTTCGGGCGCCTCGCCCACGGCGGCGTACGTCACCGTCACCGGTCCCTGGCGAGCCCGGCGACCTGACCGGTGCAGCGCCTCGAATGTGGCGCGATCCCGGATGCGCCAGACCACTCCGGAAGTGCCCGCCCTAGGCGGACAGGCGCTGCCGGCCCCGCAGGCGCCGGGACCGGAGGATGGCACGGCCGGCCCGCGTCGACATGCGGTGCCGGAACCCGTGGTTCTTCGCCCGTTTCCGGACGTTCGGTTGGTAGGTTCGCTTCACGTCCCTCGTTCCTTCCTGGGCCGGCGGGGGAGGCTGGCCAGCCGGGGCCTCGTGCGTCGTCGCACGGAGTGGGCCCTGAGTACGTGACCGTAGATGTTAGGCGCGTCGCCGAACACCGACCAGGCAGCGCTTTCACGGGGCCCCCGGATCAGCCACTAGCAGCCCCTGTGGGGGCGGTGTACCGTGCCACACACCGGTCGGCTCTCCCATCTGAGCGCCGCCCACATACGACGCCCTCCTTCCCCGGGGCCTGACACCCCGCCCACCCAGGGCCGGGAACGAGCTTCCGAGCAATCCACACCTGTGGATCTTCTTGTGGACAAATCCGGCGACCGGGGGGCGGAGGACCTGGTGAACGACACGAACGACCTGTGGAAGCGTTGTGCGGACGCGCTCCGGGAACAGGTGTCGGACGCCACCTGGCGCACTTGGTTGACGGGGCTCGTCCCCCAGGCCTATGACGGCGACCTCCTGATCCTCACCGCTCCGAGCACCCTCGTGCGCGACCGGATCGAGAACCGCTTCCTGGGACTTATCGCCGCCGCCGTGTCTGACGTCGCCGACCAGCAGGTCACCGTCCGCCTGGACGTGGCCGAGGCAGCGGTCGTCGAGCCCGTCGTCGACGAGTTCACGCCCCTCGGCGATGACGAGTCGTCCGATGCCGGCCCCGGAACGACGGCCACCCATGGTCGGCGCCGGAGATGGCCCGACGACGCCAGCGCCGGAGGCCTTGACCCCCGCTACGGCTTCGACTCCTTCGTCATCGGGTCATCCAATCGCTTCGCGCACGCTGCTGCACTCTCCGTGGCCGAGATGCCGGCTCGGTCGTACAACCCTCTGTTCATCCACGGTGGTGCCGGTTTGGGCAAAACCCACCTTCTCCACGCCATCGGGAACTATGTCCGGGACAACTTCGTCGGCCGTCACGTGCGGTACGTCTCCACCGAGACCTTCATGAACGAGTTCGTCGACGCCATCCGGAACAACACCACGGCGGCATTCAAACGGCACTACCGCGAATGCGATGTCCTACTGATCGACGACGTCCAATTCATGGAAGGCAAGGAGTCTCTCCAAGAGGAGTTCTTCCATACCTTCAACCACCTCTATGGCGCTTCCAAGCAGGTCGTATTGACCTCGGACAGGCCTCCCAAGTCGATCGCCACTCTCGAGGACCGCCTCCGCAGCCGCTTCCTGTCGGGCCTCATCACCGACGTCCAACCCCCCGAGCTCGAGACACGCCTGGCCATCCTGCAGAAGAAATCTGAGCGTGAGCCCCTCCCCGTACCCGATGATGTCCTCGAGTTCATCGCCGCCAACGTCAAAGGCAACATCCGTGAACTCGAGGGAGCCTTGATCCGGGTCTGTGCCTTTGCCAGCCTCAACCATCAACCTCTCTCCCGTGACCTGGCCGAACACGTCCTGTCCGACATCCTCCTGGCCGGTCAACCGCGCCGCATCACGCCCGGGATGATCCTGGACGCCACTGCCTCGACATTCGGTTTCACCGTGGATGACCTGTGCGGACCGAGTCGGCGGCGACCGCTCGTGATCGCCCGCCAAATCGGCATGTACGTCTTCCGTGAGATGACCGATTTCTCCTACCCGGCCATCGCACGAGAGTTCGGAGGGCGTGACCACACCACGGTCATGCACGCCGTCGACAAGATCTCCTCCCTCATGAAGGAACGACGTCAGATCTACGACCAGGTGACCGAGTTGATCCTGCACATCAAGAGCGGGGCATGACCCTGTGGGGAAGGTGCGCCGAGCTGTGGACGGTGAGGTCCTCGTCGGGGACGACAGGGTGTCTCTGAGCAACCACCTGGGACACCGGTGGACGACTGTGGATAGCCGGTGGACGACAAGATGGCCCCTGACCTCGATCAGGAGCACTTCATCCACAATCCACAACCCCTATTACTGTCACTATCAGAATTCAATTAGTTAAAGAGCAAGGGGCCCTGTGTGAAGTTCCGTTGCGAACGCGACACCCTGGTCGAAGCGTTGACGACCGCCGGCCGAGCCGTGACCACCCGCGGCTCGACGGCTGCAGCACTCTCGGGAATTCGAATCGACGTGGTCGGAAACCGGCTGACCGTCGTCGGGACGGACCTCGATCTGACGGTCCGCGTGGAAATCGAGGCGATCGGCCTCGATGACGGGATCGTCGTCACGCCGGCCCGTCTGGCGGCCGAGATCGTGCGGTCCCTCGAACCGGGGGCGGTCACGTTCGAGGGGGGCGAGGACGAGGTCGAGATATCCGCGGCGCGGTCGCGCTTCGTGGTACGTACCTTTGCCGTCGAGGATTTTCCCGTTCTTCCCGATCCGCGGCCCGACCAGGTCAAGCTTCCGGCCGCCAGCCTGGCCGAGGCCCTGCGGCAGGTGGTGCGGGCCGCTTCCAATGACGACGCTCGGCCCCTTCTGACCGGCGTCCTGGTCGCCGCTGAAGGGTCGGGGACCCGGCTCGTGGCGACCGACTCGTATCGGCTCGCGCTACGGGACCTGACGGGAACCGGCCCGCTACCGGAGGGGACCGATCAGATCCTCATCCCGGCGCGGGCCCTCACCGAGCTGCAGCGTCTGCTCCCCGCCACCGGGGGCAAG
>PKWD01000286.1 GCA_003131945.1 Acidimicrobiaceae bacterium | reverse complement strand
CGGCCCCGGCCCCGGCCCCGGTCACGGAGTCATCGGATTCGGTCCGCCGAATTCGGCCATCCGAACCCTCGAGGACCTGACGCTGGCCGGCGGCACGCTGAACCTCACGGCCGTGCAGCTCGGCCACCTGCGCACGGCGTTGTCGCAGTGGCGGACGACCTACATCGTCGTCACCGATACGGGGCGCGCCCCGGTGGAGGCGGCGGCCCTCTTCACGGCGGCGACGGCCCGCATGCCTCGCGTGGTGCACCGGGCCTGGGTGTGGCACGTGGCCCCCCGGTCGGCGAGAGCGGCGACCGGCGCCCAGCCCGCCACCTCGGGTGCGGCACCCGTGGCCACCCCGGCGGACGTCACCGTGGCGGCGGCCGCCTTCCGGTCGTGCCAGGCCAGGCCTCCCCCGGCCGGGGCCGTGGCATCGGATCAGGCTCTGCCCCAGACCCTCAACGCCTGCATCGTGGCCGGGTCCGGCGCAGCCGGATCACCCGCCGCCGGCTGACAGCGGGTCCGCGGGACCACGGTATGGAGATGGGGTGTGCCACGATGGGTTGATGGATCTCGGGGGGGAGCTCGAGCCAGCAGGAACCGACGCGCGCCTTCCCCATGTCGGGGGTCTCGACGGCCTGCGGGCCCTGGCCGTGCTATCGGTCATGGCCTACCACAACGGGTTCGACTGGATCCCGGGCGGCTTCTACGGCGTCGACGTCTTCTTCGTCCTGTCCGGCTACCTCATCACCTCACTGCTGGTGGCCGAATGGCGGGCCTCGGGCACGGTGCGCCTCGGGAGTTTCTGGGCCCGGCGGGCGCGGCGGCTCCTCCCCGCCCTCATCGTCCTGGTGACCGTGCTGGCCGTGGTGCACGTGGCCTGGCCCGGCCTCCTGCCCTGGCCCGATCCCCTGGGGGACGTCGGAGCCACCCTCGGCTACGTGGCCAACTGGCATTTCGTGATCGGCAACACCGGTTACTTCGCCGCCAGCGGCCCCCAGTCGCCGCTTCTGCACACCTGGTCACTGGCCATCGAGGAGCAGTTCTATCTGGTGTGGCCCTTGCTGGTGGTGGTCGTCCTCGGGGGACTGGCCCGCGTCAGCGGGCGCCGGCAGGCCGAGCCCCGCCGCCCACGCCGCCTCGTCGTCCTCGCCGTCCTCTGCGGAGTCGGGGCGCTGGCCTCGGCGGCCTGGATGTGGCTCCTGACACCGGCCTTCGCCAACCTGGACCGCGCCTATTACGGCACCGACACCCGGGCCCAGGCCCTCCTGGTGGGCGCCACCCTGGCTGTGGTGCTGGCCGTGGCCCGGCCGCCGTCAGCCAGGGTGCGTCGCCTGGCGGCGGCGGCCGGTGTGGGGGGGCTCCTGGCCGTGGCCGCCCTGTGGCACCTGGTCCCGTTCTATTCGGACCTGGCCTTCCACGGCGGCTTCCTCCTGGCGTCCCTGGCAGCGGCGGCCGTGGTGGCCGCCGTGGTCCTGGCGCCCGGTGGGCTGGCGGGGCGGGCCCTCTCGGTCCGGCCCCTGCGTTATCTCGGTCGGATCTCCTACGGCCTCTACCTGTGGCACTGGCCGGCGACGCTGGCCATCACGGCCGAACGGACCCACTTCGACCTGTGGGCCCTGTTTGCCTGCCGGACGGCGGTCACCCTGGTGGTGGCGGCGGCATCGTTCCGTTTCATCGAGATGCCCATCCGGCGCGGCACGGTGAGCGTCCGGCGGGCCGTCATCGGTGCTCCGGTGGCCGTCGGCCTTTCGATCACCCTTCTCGCCCTCGTCCCCGCGGCGACCTTGGCCGCCGCCGCTCCCGTCCGTGCGGCGACGTCCCGGTTCAGCTCGGCGGCGGTACCGCCGGTCCGGGTCCTCCTGGTGGGCGACTCCATGGCCGGGAGCCTGGGGGCGACGCTGGCGCCCGAGGCGCCGGGGTACGCGGTGCAGATCATCAACGAGGGCCACCCGGGATGTGGGGTGACCACCGTCGCCGAATTCCGTCTGCTGTTGTTCACGGCGCCACCGGGGAAGCCGTGCCAGATCGGCCAACCGGCCGCCCTGCTCGACAAGTGGCGCCAGTGGGTCGACGAGTACCGTCCCGACGTGGTCGTCTATCTGGCCCGTGTCGATCTCATGGATCAGCAGTTCGACGGCACGTGGACCTCGATCGACAATCCCGCCTTCGACAACTTCCTGCGCAGGCAGCTGCGCACCGGCTTGTCGATCCTCTCTTCGCGGGGGGCCAAGGTGGTCCTCATGACGTCGCCGTACTACGACTCGACAGTGCAGTCGGGGGGTGCGGTGCCCGAGGACGCTCCCGGGCGCGTGGTCATCGACGACAGGATCCTGCGGCAGACCTCGGCGGGCCGACCGGATGTCACCCTCTTCCCGCTCGGGAACATCGTCACGCCCGACGACGGCTACCAGCAGGACGTCGACGGAGTCGATGTGCGCTGCGCCGACGGTGTGCACTTCAGCGCCGCCGCCGGGCAGGTGCTCGCCCCCCGTCTGCTGCCACTTCTCGTCCATCTCGGGCGCAGCGCCCATGTGGTGTCGGCACCGTTGGCCACCACCTCGACATCGGCAGCCGTGGTGGCCGCTCCTGCGATGGTCCCGGCCTGGTACGAGCAGCTTCCCTGTGGGCCGTCATAAGGGATTCGGCGCGCTACTGCCGAGCGAAGAAGAACGGGAGGACGCCGACGTGGACGGTGGCGCCACCCGTGCTCGCCTCCTGTAGGTGCCCGAGGGCCTCCCAGTACGGAAGTATCGCCGGCGCCAGGTAGGCACCTCCCTCGCCGGGTTCGCCGTAGGCGAAGTGCACACCGTCGGATTCCCGCACCGGCACGCCGTGGAGGTCCTGGCTGAATTGACCTCCGGGGCAGACGTAGGAGTTGAGGTCCTGGACGTAGACCTGACCGGGATGGGCGGCCGCCACCTGGCGCAGGAGCGTGTTGTAGACCTGCTGGCGCCGGGGACTGTCCTCAGGCCAGGGGTCGCCGTCGGGTTGTTCGCCGGTGCTCTGACAGGGCTTGGTCTCGAACACCATGCGGGCGCCGCCGGCGGTGGCGATGGCGACGGCTCTCTCGAGCTGGCTCTTTACGTAGGCGGCGAATTTTGGATCGAGAATGTTGGTGAGCCGGCCGTCGTAGATCCGGTCGAGAACCTCGCCCCCACCGGCCAGAAGTACAACGACGTTCGGTTTCATCTCCTGGACCCACGCGGCCCACGCCGCTGTCCACGTCTGGCAGGGGACATCTTGCGCGCCACCGTATTTTCCGCCCGGGGTGCAATTCCCCCGACCCGGGTAGGGCGTGCAGGGCCACCCCACCAGGAACAGCGCTCCCTTGGCGATGGCCGTCGTCCCGTCAGCCACGCCGCACCCGAGAATGCCCTCGTCGAGCACATCCATGTTGTCGTACTTGGCCGGATCGGCGTGCAGCGCCGTCTGCAGCCCGATGCCGAGGGTCACCGCCTGGGAGTCGCCCACCAGCAGCACCCGCACCGGGTCATGACGGTAGGCGGCGGGGACGACGGTGCCGTCGTGCGTGGCCGGGACCGTCCCGTGGGCCACGACGCCGCCGGCCACGCTCACCGAGGCCGGCGCCGTGGCCAGGATGATAGCCACCGCCACCACGCCCACGGCGGGGACGCTGGCCGCCAGTCCCCGTAGTGAGCTGAAGAAAGTGCCCCGCCGGATGGGTCGCTCCACCAGATAGAACGACGCCGTGGCCACGGCCACGGTGGGGACGACACGCACGACGAGCAGCGGCCATCCACTGAGACCGGTCCGGGCGTGGTTGATGAAGAAGAACAGCGGGAGATGCCACAGGTACATCCCGTAGGAGATGCGTCCGAAGAAGGTGAGGACGCGCCACGACAGCACGCGGGCCACCAGTGAGAACTGGGCACACGACACGCTGACCAAGACGGCCGATGCGGCCAAGGCGGCGAGAAGAAAGCCGCCGCGGTAGGTGAAGGCGTCGCTGGAGTTGACCGAGGAGTACAGGACGGCGCTGCCGGCTATGCCGGCGACGCCCAGGACGGTCAGAAGACGTGTGGCCCAGCGAGTGCGCGCTTGCCAGTCCTGCTCGTGGCCGGGACGCCGACGCTCGGTCCACAGGGCCAGGCCGGCGGCCAGAGCCACGCCCACCAGAACCGACTGGGCGTGGGTGTCGGTTCCGAAGTACAGGCGGGTGATGTCGGTGTGGTTGAAGAGAAGAGCCATCTCGAAGGCGGAGAGGACGACGCCGACGACAGCGAGGATCAGCAGCGCCCGCACCGATTTCCAGATGGCGAACACGCCGAGGAACACGAGCGGCCAGACCAGATAGAACTGCTCTTCCACGGCCAGGGACCAGGTGTGGATCAGGGGAGAGGGGAGCCCGGTCTGGTTGAAGTAGTTGGAGCCGGCGGCGATGTAGTGCCAATTGGCGAAATAGAACAGGGCGGAGAGGGCGTCTCCGCGCAGAGTGGGGTAGGTGCCGGCGGGGACGAAGAGGCCGTAGATGACGGCCACACCGAGGAGCATCACGAAGAGGCCGGGAAGCAGCCGCCGGGCCCGTCGCGACCAGAAGGCGGCCAACTTGACGGCGCCGGTCGTACGCCACTCCACGATCAGTAACGACGTGATGAGGAACCCGGACAGGGCGAAGAAGCTGTCGAGGATGAAGAAGCCGCCGGCCGTCAGCCACACGCCGGAGTGCACCCCCATGATGTTGAGCATCCCGACGCCGCGGATCCCGTCGAGGGCGGGAA
>PKWD01000001.1 GCA_003131945.1 Acidimicrobiaceae bacterium | reverse complement strand
TGGTTCCGAAAGAGCCGGAAGTGGTGGTCGACATGCAGATCGACCGACGACGGTTGAATACAGCCCTCCCCCAACGGATCGATCATGATCCGCCCTTTGTCCAGCTCCTCACGTATGGAACGGTCTGAGAGCACCACGGGCAGCACGATAGTGTGGGCCGCCTATCGCGGGCGTAGTTCAGCGGCANNGGCAGAACATCAGCTTCCCAAGCTGAGAACGAGGGTTCGATTCCCTTCGCCCGCTCTCCGAGCAGCTCACCGCCCTGAAAGTCGGCATGAGCTGGTCATTCCTCGTACCGAGCCATTGGTCGTTGTTGGTCAGTGTTTGGCATGGCATGCCACCATTTGTATCGCACAGTTCCCACAGCGTTCCCCCAAGGCTTGGGCACAACCGACCCACAATGGCGGTGATCAGCCATGTACAACGACGATTCAACGAGAACTGGGATTGAGCACTCGCACCCCCCAAGCGGACTCTCCCTCGAAATCCGCCGAGGTCGACAACAACGTGCCAACGTCCTGAGTGGGGAACTTGCAGTCGAACAGGGGACCTCTTGTAGCGGCCCCCTCGGTAAGCGTGTCGGGCTCCGGTTTATAGGAGCGGAGGTCGCTGTCACTCAGTAGCCGGACGTTTGCCTCCGTGCCGTCAAGCACGACCTCGACGACTGCCCCGTCGTCGAGCGTTCCAAGGTCGTAGTGCTGAAACTGCATGGGATTGCTCCTCGGTCCTCTGACCGAACGTATGTTCCCACACCTGTGGTCGCTCCTGGTGTGATCCCTCTGAACTGCGCCAGCCTCCACGCCGCCCCTCGGTATCTCGAAACAGCCGACGATGAAGTGTCGGCGTCGTAGCCTTACTCACCATGGATCACATCACTGAGCGAACTGACCGGGGCTACGTCGGTCATGCCGAACGCAGAGTCTCACTGCGAGATCTCATCCGAGGTGGAATATTGCGGCCTGGCATCGCAATCGAACTGAGGACCCGCAATGGAAAGCAGCAAGCGGTCGTCACTGATGACGGTGACATCCGAATTGGCGATCGTCTTTTCAGGTCACCTACAGCTGCTGCCAAAGCAGTCGCCGGGTATCAGGTTGACGGCTGGATTAAATGGCGAGTCCCATCCAGCGGAGATCGACTCCTCGTAGAGCTACGGGATCAGTACCTTGCCGAGGTCAATCGGAATTAGGAGAAACGGAATTGCAGAGCATTAATTGTCGCCGTGATTTCGTAACGGGCATTCCGGCCAGCGAAGCTCCACTTCATCAAGCGTGGTGATCACACGTCTTGCGCCACGACCAATTCTAGGAAGCATCTCGTTCAAGTTGTCCATCTCGGCGTAACCAGGTTCGTCAGGCATAAGTGCAACGTAACGGAATCGGCGAATATCAAGTTCGAGCACTAGAAGAAGCGGTGGTCCTTGCGCCGGATAATTGGCAACGTCTCCGAAGTCGAATTCGACTCGGTAATTCCGGTTGCTCTCCGGGAACACCAACGGTTTTGCGCTAGACGGTGCGAGCGATCCATCAGGCATGACACGCTCTAGCGTGATTGTCTTCTCCTCTCCTGGGCGCATCCTGAAGAACTGATCGCCTACTGCCATGTTGAAGTGCACCTGATGCCACCGGTTCCCCGCTTTGGGTACCTTCGCAACGAGCACGTACTGAGAACCGGCGATTAACAAGGCTTGTACCCAAGTCAGAAGTTGTTTGTCGCCATCAGGTCTGCGTAGGGCAGCATTCCCTTCATCGCCTTGCGGGTTCCTGGCTTGGAAACGATGATGACGTATTCGTGGACATTTTTGAACAGAAAGTTCGGCGGGTAGGGATAACTCCCGAAGATAGGGCGCTGGTGATTAGCTGATCCCCAGCGACCACCTGTTCCATNNTCCTTCGACCAGATCACTTCATTCACGAGGACGAAACCAATCTCTCTCAACAGCACAGTGAGATCGGCTGCGATCGGGAACGTCAATAACCCGTGATCCGTGTATTGATTCACGTTGGCAGTGACGACTGCAAATTTGCGCCCCGGTGCGAGGACACGGAATACCTCATCAAAGGCAGGCCGGAGAGACTCAATGAAGTCTCGGTATGACGCCATATTGCCGACATTTCGTTTGCTGCGGCCATAGTCAGCCTTGTTCCAATACGGTGGACTGGTTATGGCGAGACCGATCGACTCGTCTGGAATGAACGACAGATCACGTGCATCACCGACCTTGACTTCGACTGCTTGTGCATGACCATTCAACGAGGCCCGCCATTGAGTGATTTCCTTGGCGTATGTGCGATTCTGGTCAACGCAGATGGCTCGTCTACCGGTCGCAACCGCCGCCTGAGCCGTGGTGCCAACTCCTGCGAACGGATCCAGAATTCGCTCATCAACAAACGAGAAGAGCTTGATGAGACGAAGTGGTATCTCAAGGGGAAACACTGCGGGGTGGCTCGGGTGGGTGACGTTTGCGATGTGCCAAACCGTCTTCGTAAATTCTCGCCACTCCTCTTTCGTGAGGCGACTCGATTCTTTCTGCTCTGCAGTGACCGTTAACAAGGTACTGACTCCTTAGGCGGCACTAGCTTCTGACGTCTCTGATCGTCTAGGTCTACCACGACATTCCGCCGGCACCACGATTCGAGGTCGAAGCCGGACTCAATTTCCATCCCTGCAAGAAGGGATCGATCGATCTGGTCGAGCATCGATTGCGACAGAGGAGGAAATGAGACGCTCTGTTGCCCTCGATTCGTACTCACGACCCGACCGCATCGGGCGAGTGTCCATATCTCCTCGCCGAGGGTTGCCAGTTCACGGATTACCTTCGGGTCCACGCNNCAGTGCGTCTATGAACCTCTTTGTTACGTGGAAACCGTCTCCCTCTATCCGCCACAACAGATACGCCACCCGACTAACGCCAATCGCATAACTGGCAAACGCTCGCTCAGCAGACGCAGTCTCGACGGCATTGTACGAGCAGCTTGAGCTGTGGCCGTGTTCGGCCAGAGCACCAATGTCGGCAATGCAGTTCAACCAGTTGTAAGCGGTCTGAGCGTCGTAGAACGCACTGCCAGAAGTTCCAACACCTTGGCTTGGGATCACACGAGAGGATCGAACTGTCCATGACTTCATTCGGTGGGGCCACGTCCTCAGAGCCCGATAGAGCCCGTATTCGTGAGCATCTGAGACTTTTGGTACTAGCGCTTCGATGTCCTCATCAACTCTGGTTGATTCGATCGACGAGAANNTGCTGGTCCAACGAATCAAGCCGGACGTCCTGATGATTCGATTCGGTGCGGGTGTGATAGTCACGATGGTATTCCGGGTCTTAACATCGTCTCCGAAGAGCGCATCCGGAGTCCGATCAAACGAAATGAACTCAATGTCAGCATTCCAGCGTGCTACTTCTTTCCTAAGCCCGGCTACTGGACCCCCATCGCCGAACATGACTGACAGAGGCACAACAATCGACATGGAACCATTTGGACCCAGTAACCGCCAGCCTTGTTCGAAGAAGAGCGGGAAGACATTTGTTGCTGGGCGTGGCAACTGGTCGGCTAGGCAACGAAAATACCGAGATAGCTTCTTTGCTTCGGGGTGCGGCCCGAAAGGTGCATAAGGCGGGTTAGTCAGGACAACATCGACCCCGGTTGCTACTTCGGGAAAGAAATCGGCGAGACTTCTGCCGGGCACTGAAGAAAGAGCAGCGGGTGGCAAGACGAGCCCGCTCATTAAGCCGGCCCTCACGTCTTCTCGCTCCCGTGCGAGGCGACNNCTAATAGGCTGTCTCCTGTTGCTTGATTCAAACGATTGCAGTGCCAGGCCGCCCACGGTGACGGAAAGCCATTCCAGCCAGCAATCGACAACAGGACAAATGACGTGAACTCTGCGGCCATCGGGTTCACGTCAATTCCATACAGCATCATCGATGACGCTGGATCAATCATGCTGAGCGCTGCCCTCAGAAAGACTCCATTTCCTACGGCGGGGTCCAACACACTGGTCATCGAACGAGACTTGTGNNGAAATGAGCAACGTCAGAGGGTGTGTAGAAGACGCCTTTGGATTTGCGGTGATGTCTATCTAGTAATCCCTCGCTTGACTTCAGCACTTCCCGGCGTGTTCCGAGACCAAACGGCTCTAACAGGTATGGGAGCAGAGCCCGACAATCTTCTCGACTNNTGTCCGGGGCAGACGGCGGAAAGTCCGGTGACGATTGCACGAACCACTCTTGTGCGTCTCGCAGCGTGTCGGTCGGTCCGACCTCCCCGAGCGCATAGCCAGTCAGCCACGTAGCAATCGAGCCCCAAACGGCTCGGCTGCTCCCTTGGGCGGTGCTCTGTCCAAGTTCCCCGACTCGTGGCCCCCAGAGATGAAGATGTTGCGAAGGTGAGGCCACAAACTCGGGTGCAATTCGCTCAACAAGTCTGCGTAGGACTCCGCTGGGCCCATCAACCTGGGCAGTCATCGGTTGTCTAGCCCGAGGCGAGGCACGGTGCACCCATGATGCTGTCTCACTCTCTAGGCTCGGTGCGTATGGCAGACCTGAACGGAACACGGTCCCTAAGCTACTGGCCGGGTGTAATGGCCTGGCGCATCCGAGGTGACTCCTTCCAATNNGAGTACGCCCTTTCTACGAATCTCTACACCTTTGCCCAGGCGGAAAAGGCCTTCTTTGCCTGGCCAGCATCCGCAGGTGAAGGCGAGACGATTCGGCAGATGCAGCCCGGCGACCTCATCGTTCCTAAGTTCTCGCAGTCAGCGGAATATCTCTCCTCCGAAGAAGGAGTGTCCGAGCAACGGCGCTACTGCGAGTCGATCGGTGTTTCTTACGACGAGGTTGTTGAGAAGTACCGAGATACGGTAGACAACGGCACCAACGTGGTGCCCTTCATCATGCGTGTGACTGGAGCTACCACGGCTTCGGAAGATGCCGACGGGAATGAATGGTCCGGCGTTCCAGTTCAAACGATTCCACTCGAAGGACACCTAAGTACTAAGGACTTTCTCCTCCTGCGCTCGCTGCCCGAGAACATCGCAGCGCAGTTCAAGGGAACCGTGGCTCAGGGTCGGCACTTACAGATCCTGCCCCCTGATACTGCAAAGTCGATTCGAGAGGCAGCAGCCGCAACCGACCGCTCAGATTTTCTCAGGCGATACACNNTACACGCTTGTGGCGGCAACTACCGCCGAAACAGCCGAGGAAGCATTAAAGGAACACGGACGCCCCGTTCGTGAAGGTGACCGAGTCTTCATTGCTTCTCACGCAGGGCTCTTAGGAATCCATGAGTGGGGCATGGGTGGACATTTGACTCCCGTGGGGCAGCCTATTGCCAAGACGCCTGCTGAGCTGTTGGAACTATTTCAAGAAGCGAAGGCGAAGGCAAACAAGGAGGATCGCTTTGCCCCTGGGCCCGCCTTGAGTGCAGCGAAGGAGCTTGATCAGTTACTCAGCGGACCGACGAACGTCATACCAATAGATGACTTTGGGAAATTCCACAATTCGTACGTTCTCTTAGCAAGCAAAGTCACCCAGGCCTTGGACATTTCAAAACGGGACCTCCCGCTCACGACTCCGTCCGGCGACACATCGGAGGAAGGTGACCAAGATACGGAGCTGGATGAGATAGCAGCACTGGCTGGGTTATCCATCGAGGCGGTGCGAGCCGAGCTGCCGCCCGAGATGGTGATCCAAGACTCAGTTCTTGCAGAGGCAGTAACGGCTCTCCGTGCTGGTAAACACTTACTTCTGGGAGGAGCACCCGGCACTGGTAAGTCCACTCTTGCCGAAGCCCTGTGTAAAGCCGTTGTTGGACAACAGTTTGAAATCTCAACGGCCACGGCCGATTGGACCACCTTCGACACGATCGGCGGCTACGTACCTCGTGAGGATAACTCGTTGGCCTTCGAACCGGGGGTCATCCTGAGGGCCTTAAGGCGTGGGCGGTGGGTGGTCCTGGATGAGATGAATCGGGCTGACATCGACAAAGCATTTGGACCTCTCTTCACCCTGCTTGCGTCGTCTGGAGGGCGACAGGAGAGTCGGAAAGTTGTCCTTCCCTATCAAGAGCACGGAAAGCAGATCGAGATTCGATGGACCCCCAAACGTAGTGGTTCGAGTCCTACCGAATACCTCGTGACTTCTGGCTGGCGTCTCATCGGCACGATGAATATCTCTGATAAAGCCTCTCTATTTCAGCTTTCCTTTGCGTTCTTGCGAAGATTTGCCGTCATCGATGTTCCGTTGCCGCCGAGACCCGAGTACTTGGAGTACTTCCTTCAGCTTTGCTCTGGCATTCCAGACCCGTACAGAGGTCAGATCGTCGATGTCGGTATTGACTTGGCGTTCGGGCCACGACAATTGGGTCCTGCAATCCTTACGGATGTTGCCATATTCCTGTCAAAGGCTTTGGCAGAAACTGCCAGTGGCGGTCCTACATACACGGATCCATTGACCGCCTTCCTCGCAGCTGTACGACTGTTCGCCGTACCGCAGTACGAAGGCGCATCAAGGAAGGACGTTGACTCCGTTTCGAATCGAATCAAAGCGGCGTGGCCAGAACTGTCTGATGACGCCCTAAATTCCCTCCGTGAAGCGTTAAACGCCGTAGCCCTGACGTGAGCCTCATCGACACAAAGTTCACCACGACAGAGCGTACGGCTCTGCTGTCAGAGGTCAAGCACTACCTGCCCGCATTTCTAAGCTCGGCATCAACCGAGCAAGAAGACCCCGTAGGTGATGCTTCCGAGCTGCTCAATCTTTCGAAGAGTGATCTCGATCGAGTAATTGCTGTTCATATCGCTCTCTCTGAGCCCGTCCAGCTTTTCCTCGGTGAGCTTCAGCGAGGCCTCCGGAACCCTGCTACGTCGAGCATTCGAACACAAGAAGTAAGCCAGCTCGTCCGAGGCGCTGTCGATTGGGGTGCCACAATCCGCCATCGTGCACGCACGGGGGTCGGTGGTTGCCAATACGTCGTGCGCCCCGCAGAGAGAATCTTCGATGTGCCCGAGAACCGTGCATTGATTTGGGCAATCGCNNATCGACCGACTCCGCTCTCTGCTTCAGCAGGCGTTGCCTTCGCCGGAAGAGACGCACGGGAGTTCTGGATGGGCGGAGAAGATAACTAGTGGCCAAGAGAGTTTGTGGCTCGCCCGTCGTCATCAATGGACTCGAGCAGTTCCGCCCCAGCGTCCGGATGCAACTGCCTGGAATCGGTTGATGGCCACCCGCCGCAAGTTGTACGCCGTTGACCTAGTTGCAGTTCTGAACCTATTTCGACAGTACATCGACGAGCCAACTGCCAACGATGTTGTGGAGCTTATTGAAAGTAGATATTTCGAGCCGTCCAGAGATTGGCAACTCTTCGAGGTCGTTGTTGCCTTACGACTCGAAGCGGCATTCAGAAAAGTTCTAGGCCGACGCCGAAAGACCCGATTGCTTGTCGGAGGCGCACGAGCACCATTCGCCCGCTTCGAACTGGATAATGGCTGCGAACTACGTCTCTG
Organism: Acidimicrobiaceae bacterium; assembly: GCA_003131945.1. The sequence continues at coordinate 1,336 of PKWD01000001.1, read as the reverse complement.
GTATCAGAGTTGGCCGAGAGGCGATTGGCCGTCGGCTCACCGAAACGTGAGAAGTCGATTCGAGATTCAAGGCGGAGATCCGAGACCCGACCTAGTGATTGAATATCTGGATCGTAAATTGGGCGCCACTGATTTTGTACTCATTGAGCTAAAGGCCTCTAGAGATCCAACGTACTTGTCGCAAGGAATCTTTCAAATCCTGGGTTACTTGAAAGATAGGTCAACGATGTTCTTTAAAAAGCCTTACGGTTGGCTTGTTGCACCGACCTCTGGAGCGTTCCTTCGCCTTGACCAGAGCGATGATGAGGTTTGGGTTGTATCTGCCGATGACGTTGCGGCTGCTGCCGTAGAGCGGTTGCACGCTTGGATGGCTTGACCAACTTATGGCTGCCGATCACATCCTGGAAGGTCACAACACAACCAGATTCGTGCTCCCCAGAGTCCTCTTCGCTCACCTATAGCGGATAGCTAAGCCGTTGGTGCCTAGATGAGGGGCACCGGGCCCACACAATGTTTTGCAAGTACTGTCACGGTCGAGGTGAACTCCATCGAATGCGCAGTCCGTAGTCGCATTCAAAGAAGCCAAGATCCCCGTCAGTGAACTCAAACACTTCGGCGATGTAGTTGCCAGGTTTCACCTGAATAGAGATTCGTGACCCTCCCTTGCGAGGGTTCAAAGCGATACAGCGCCCTGTGGGAAGCGGAAGTGTGCCGACCTGTGACCAAGTCCCGTTTTCGATGTGGATCTCTGTTTCTGGGTTTCGTGTCCANNCGGTGAGATAGGCAAGACGTGCAGCTATAACAGGCCCATCGCTGTGCTTGTACACCTCCAAAGGCACCTCTTCGAGCAGTTCCACTTCCCACTCCGGATCCGGCTCCGTCACCGAAGAGGTCACGAGCGAACTGCTCAAGTCCGCCGGCACATCAGTTTGCTTCGGGCCGTATGGATCGATTCGCATCGGTCCCGGCTCTGGCTCACCTTTGGCTGAGAATGCCTTCACGTAGGCCCTAAGGTCAAAATCTTCATCGAGGTCGTCCGGGTTTCCAAATCCGAACTCGGGACGGGCGTAGACGGAATCTAGTCTGACCAAGCCAATGGTCTCCCAGGGCCCCGTCAGGTCACTGTCAGGCGCTTCCTTCATGAGCCCAGACTACGCCGCCGGTATCAACCCGCTACCGGGCGGTCGCAGACAGGCGGGGAAGGTTTGCCTGATTTCGATAGATCTCAGCTTGCGAGCCTGCCGGCGAGACTTACTCGTGCAGGATCAAACTCAGGACCAAATGGCTCCATCCGCATCCTCAAACCTAGTGAATACCTTATGAGTGTGCTGGCGCA
>PKWD01000178.1 GCA_003131945.1 Acidimicrobiaceae bacterium | reverse complement strand
GCTCATCCCACCCGCGCCGCCGCGAGCAACGGCCCCGCCCCTTCTGCCACCCGCGCCGCCGACGCCACCACCTGTCGCTGCTGCGCCGTCAACCCCTGCACCCCAGGTAACCGCGCCCTCGCCGCCCGATAAACCTGCAAAGCCCGATAAGCCCGCCAAGCCCGATAAACCCGCAAAGGCTGCTAAGGCCTGAGCCTGGCGGCAGCCGGTCGGCAATGAGCATGGCTTCGCGCGAAATATGACGTAGAGGTTGCCGCAGTGCGTCGACGATTGCATCTTCACCATCGGTCGGCATTTCGCAATGGGACATAGATTGGGTTGGTCTCCCAGCTGCCGAAGGGCCTGGCCCGTTGACGCTCCGCCAACCTGACCCTCGGGCACAGGTGGCAATGCCAGGACCGATGAGGAGGTCCGTCATGGTTCGTATTTGCCTGCTTCGCCATGACCTTCGTCGGCGGTTCGCTCACGGTCGCTCTGTGCATTCTCTGCCTGCTTATCTGGATTCCTCTGGCGACCTACCGGTGGTGGAGTCAGGAGAGCCGTCGCCCACCGGCAGATCAATGACAACCGACCAGCGGAAGGGGCGGGTGTCATTGGCTCTATCCAGTGAAGTCGCCACTCTCGACGCCATCGACACAAACCGTAAACTTCTGTGGTCTGACCTTCGAACCCCACGTCGGCCTGATCCTTTCCACCACAATGTGGTGAGCCTCGCTACCGCCGACATCGATTGAGTATTCGCATCGCTTCGGAACCCAAATCGGATGACTCTTGGTTAGAGCCAACCTCCCGTCGACGCTGATTCGCATGGTGGCCCAGAACTTGCCGTACCGGATTTGAACGTCATGTTTTTCTGCCGATCCGACCGTAAATGCGTATTCTGTCGCCATAGGTCAGGCCCTTCGGTCGCTTGTTACGGTCTCCAAGAGTGTGATGATGAATGCCAACGACCGGGGCTCCGGGTCACACGCTTCCCCAGGTCACGGTTTTGTGTCGGAGAGGGTTTAGCAACATAAGTACACCGAACGCGTGGCGAACGGAATGGGCCGCATGAGGCCGGGGGGGGACCTGGTCCAAAGTCTCTCCATGGGCCCTAGACATCCCACGCCCATAGCGTGTCAAGCCGCTTGTTGGAGATCCCCCTCTGAACGGTGACCCCAGGCGATGGTCTCGTCGTAAGCAGCACGGTGAGCGAGGCACCCGTGGAGGATGCCGACGAGCCGGTTGCCGAGGGCCCGCAGGGCCTGGTGGTGGGTGTCACCAGCCGACCGTCGCTGGTCGTAGTAGAGGCGGGCCCCTGGTGAGGCCGTGATCGACGCGAAGGCCCAGAGGTAGAGGGCATCAGCGAGGCGTTGGTTGCGCACGTGGCGTGCCAGCACGGCTCGTTTGGTGCCCGATGCCCGAGTGATAGGCGACGTGCCGGCGTAATTTTTGCGAGACTTGGCCGTGGCATAGCGGTTCGGCTCGTCGCCGAACTCGCCGAGCACCCGGGCGCCGAGGATGGTCCCCAGTCCTGGCAGGGAACGGACCACCTCTGCGTCCGGGTGCTGTTCAAAATTTGCTTCGAGCTCGACGGCCAGCTGGGCGATCTGTGCACCCATCTCGGCGATCACGGCCACGTTGGCGGCCACCGAGGCGCCCATGGCCGTGGCCACCACGGCGGGTGCCTGGAGCTGCTCGGACCGCAGTGCGGTCTGGATCTTCTCTGCATTCTCGTCGATCCGGCGTTGTCGTCCTCCTCGGCGAAGCGCGGCGGCGATCTTCGACCGGCTGAGGCCCGCTCCGAGCGTCGGCGTCGGTGCGATGCGCAGGACTTCCAGCGCATCTGAGCTGCTCAGGTCGTCGAACGCCACCAGGGCGGCGGGGTAGAACTCTCGCAGCGTCGAGCGCAGCAGGTTGGTCTGTCGTCCCCGGGACCACACCATGCGCTGATGGGCCCGGGCCAGGACCTTGAGTGCCTCGACTCCTTCGGTGTCGCCGGCGACGGGCCGGTGGTTGTGGCGGTCGGTGCGGACCATGTCGGCCAGCACCTTGGCGTCACCGGCATCAGACTTGGCCCCGCCGGCCGAGTGCCGGTCCCGGTAGCGAGAGGTCGACATCGGGTTGACGGCGTACACGTCGTAGCCCGCCGCCACCAGGGCGGCGACGAACAGACCCCGGTCGGTCTCTATCCCGATCACCACCTCAGCGGGATCGTCGGCGAACGGCGCCACCAGATCGTGGAATCGGGCGATGCCCTCAACCCCCTCGGGCAGCCGGGCCTTGCCTAATCGTGTGCCGTCTCCGTCCTCGACGTGCACGTCATGGTGGGCCTCAGCCCAGTCCACTCCGACAAAGATCATCTGTCCTCCTCGATCGACCGGCACCAACGAGCCCAAGGTCACCAGCAGCTCGCTAATGGATCAGTGCTCGAGGCACGACATCCCACCAGCCGTCAGGGCGACCTCACCGACCGGCAGGGGCACGATCTAGGGCTAGAACTCCAGGTTCAGCGAGTATCAGTGCTCACCTGTCGGCGGCTCGGCTGACCAGCCTCATCCGTGGAACGAAGGAGGTGGTCGATCCCCATTAGCCTGTGGTTCGCTTATCGGCGCCAACGGGTGGTCGGCGAGGCGCAGCGTCACGCTGGCCACCGAAGTGCCATCGGGTCCCACCATCACCGTGTAGCGACCGACGCCGGAAGGCTGGCGGCAGAGTTGTCCACACCGCTGTGTCCCGGTGGGATCGACGTAGACGAACCGACTCCCGTCCGGAGCCTTGGTCACCGCGGCGATGACGGCGGCACCGGTGACGGCCACGTGCCCCGGCACGGTAGAAGGCACGTAGACGATGGTGTCGTGGCTACCGCCTCCAGACACGCGGGGGCTTGTGGCCACCATGGCGAACGACCGGGTGGACGGTTCGTATCGATAGGCAAGCAGGGTCCCGTCACCGCGCGTGGCCACACCCGGTCCAACTGCTCCTGGCGGCTCGAGATCTCCACATCGTCGGGCGATACCGGCGCATGGGCGTTGCCCGACCCCCGGGTGCCGTCAGAAGTGGTGCCGTAGGACGAGTGTTGCCAACGGACGCACCAGCAGGTCCCTTCGTCAGATGACAACCCCTTCCATGCCCACAGCGTGGACCCAGAGATGAGGGTGTCCTCCTGGGCGCCGGTCTCCCCGGCCAACAGAAAGCCGTCGGTCGACGACGACGCGCCGTAATCGGTCACCACGATCGCCGCGTGCATCGTCTGGGCGTCGGCCTCGGCCGTCTGATAGCCGAAGTCGTAGGTCGGCGGGTACGGGCTGGACTTGGCCGGGTACCCGATGAACTGGTCCACCGTGAAGGCGTGCGTGTACACGTGAGGCGCGTAGACGAGGTTCGGGTACGACGAGAACGCCGTGGTTACCTGGGGGGCGAAGTCGATCAGATTGCGGTAGGCCAGAGGTTCGAAGTTCATCAGCTGACGGGTGGCGTGGGCGAGGGCGGGGTAGGCGCAGCGGTTGTCGATCGAGGTGGGCGCTGATCTCGGGCAGGTGGGCAGGTCGTCGCGCACGCCGGTGAGGGCCTCGATGGCCCGTCGGTAGAAGGGATAGAGATCGTGTGTGGAGGCGTCATACAGGTTCGGTAAGGGAATGGCGGACAGCGATCCCGGCTGCGGCTCGTTCATGAGTTCGTAGCCGATGACGGCAGGGTCGTTCTCGAATCTGTTGACCAGCAACGCCAGGTAGTGGTCCTGCAGACCCGTTCCCGGGGACTGCCGGGCGGGTCCGGCCACGGTGTGGTTGCTCCCGAAGGCGGCGAATGCCGCGCTCGACGCCGGGTTCAGTGCCGTCTGTCCGTCGATGTGCGCAGGCCGGCTTGCCGCTCGTGAACACAGCCCACTTGGGGGCGCCGTCGGATCCGCCTGAACCGCGGCAGGAAAGTCCTGCCACCATGGTGTTCGGGCCGGGAAGGATGTAGCGCGAGTACTGGTCCTGGTGCATGTCGAGGGTAACGGAGATCCCCTGCTGTTGTGTCCACCCGACGACCTGGGCGACGCGATCAAGGTAGACGTTCGAGTAGTGACCGGCAGTGGGTTCGAGCTGGCACCAGTTGAGGACCAACCGAACCATGTCGAACCCGAGNNGAAGTCGTCGCCCGAGTCCGGCGACGTGGACTGGTCGTCGGCGGGCTGGGCCGCCTCGACCTCACACAAGGGCGGTTGGGGGATGCGGGCCGAGTCGGCGGGACACTTCCCTTCATAGGCCGAAGCATCGACGGGGAACAGAGCAGGTCCGCCGGCGGCGCCCGGATAGGCGACGTCCTGCAGGCCGACGACGGCCACCCCGCGCAGGATCACCCGCCGCCCGCCGCCCGCCGGCGTCGGCTAGATAGGGAGTGGCGGCGGCGCCCTGGACGCCTCGGGCACGGCCACGTGGACGAAGCCCACGAGCGAGGGCCCTTGTGACGGCCCGGCGGTGGACGGCGAAGACGAGCATGACGTGGCCGCCACGGCCAAGAAGGAGGCCATGGCCAGTGGAGCAGCGAGGCGCCACCAAAATACGGGCATGCGGTGACGCTATCTGCGCTCGCTACCCGGCGGTGGCGTACACGGCGCGGGCGCGAAAGCGCAGTGGTCGTTCGTCCAACTCCTCGAGGTAGTGGGCGGTCCATCCAGCCACACGGGCAATGGTGAAGATGGTGCGGCCGGCGTCGGTCGGCATTCCGGTGGCCCAGGTCACAGCGGCGAGAGCCAGATCCACGTTGGGGGCGGGCACGCTGTGGTCTCGTGCCAACTCGATGAGCGAGGCGATGAGCTGGCGTTGATCGGGCCGGGCCAGTCGTTCGAAACACTGAAGCAGCGGTGTCACCCGGGGGTCACCGTGCTTGTAGACCGTATGTCCGAATCCGGGTAGCACGCGCTGCCACCGCAGGCATTCGTTCACCGCCCGTTCCACGCCGTGGTGCTCGGCCTCCACCAGCAGCGTGTAGGCGAGCTGGCTGGCACCGCCGTGCAGGGGCCCGGCCAGGGTGCCCAGGCCGGCGAGCGTGGCGTCGTAGAGGTCGGCGCGCGTCGAGGCGGCTACCCGTACGGCGAGGGTCGAGGTGGCGAGCTCGTGGTCGGCCAGGAGCACGAGGGCCACATCGACCATCCGATCGAGGTGTCGGCGCTGCGCCCCGGGCATCTTGGAAGGAACGAGGTGTCGGGCCAGGCGTTCGGCGGTCGTGCCTCGGTAGGTGTCGCGGCCCGGCCCCTTGGTGTCGGTTGTGGCATGGGGGAGGGTGTCCACCATTGTCGTGATGAGGCGCCGGGCCGATCGGATGACGAGCTCGGCCCGCAGATCAGCCCGGAGTCGGTCTTTGGAGCCGCTCAGGACCGTCACCCAGCGCAGAAGATCGTTCGTGTCGAGTCTCGGAGGACGCGCTAGACGGAAAGGTGTCCAGTCCTCGGGCGCCGGACCTGACCGCCACAACCAATCGGCGACCTCCTCGAAGGTGGCCGTCGACGCCAGGTCGGTGACCTTGTGCCCCCGGTAGTACGGCCCGTCTTCCCTGATCTGCGTGATCCCCGTCGTCACCGACGCCAGCCTCGACTCGACCCGCCGTCCCCCCCGGGACCGTCGGGCCAGTTCTTCGACATCGGCGACGTCGAAGAGGCGCCGACGACTGTCGTCGCTCGGGTGCGACACGAGAAGACCTCGGCTCACGTAGGCGTACAGCGTGGGCAATTTGATCCCGAGACGTCGGGCCGCTTCTTCACTCTCGAGCATTCTCGCCATGGCCCCACAGTACGTGGATACATTGACTTGATCAACGTTTACAGCCGGAGCGGCAGGCCTCATGATGGCAAGGCGCCGATGTCCGTGGCGGCTCCGGCGCCGACGATTGAGGAGGCCCGATGACGACTGTGCGCGATCTGATGTCGACCCCCGCCCTGGTGTGCGGGACGGAGTTGTCACTGGCTGATGCCGCCAAGCGGATGCGGGACTCCGACTCGGGTTCGATCATCGTGGTCGATGGCGACAAGGCGATCGGCATCCTGACCGAACGCGACCTGCTGCGAGCGGCGGCGGCCGGCGTCGACCCGGGTGGCGAGCAGGTCGGTCTCTGGATGACGGCGTATCCCGACAGCCTCGGCCCCGAGGAGGAGGCGGGGGCGGCGTGGACCAGCCTGACGCACCACCACTACCGACACCTTCCGGTGGTGGAGGCCGGGGACCTGGTGGGTGTGGTGTCGATGCGCGACCTGTTCGCCATCGCCAGTCTGCGGCCGGCCGACGAGAACGCCCACGACGTGCCCCGCGGCCTCGAAGGCGTGGTCGTCTCCGAGACGACCGTGGGCAATGTCCGTGGGCTGGAAGGGTTCTTCCACTACCGCCAGTACTCGGCCACCGNNGGTTCTTCCACTACCGCCAGTATTCGGCGGTCGAATTGGCCGAGAAGAGGTCGCTCGAAGACGTCTGGTTCCTGCTCTTCCATGGCGCGCTGCCCACCGGCGAGCAGTCCGCTCGATTCCGTGAAGAGATCGGCCATCAGCGAACCCTCCCGGCGAGGCTGGAGGCACTGCTCCCGTCCCTGGCCGACGAGGGATCCCCGCTTGACGTGCTCCGCACCGGCGTCTCGCTGGTGGGCGCCGAGCTGGGCTGGCCGGCGACCACGGATATCGACGCCGAAACCCTTCGAGGCCAGGCCACTCGTCTCTGCGCCATGGTGCCCACGCTCCTAACGGCGGCGTATCGGCTTCGATCGGGTCTCGAGCCTCTCCCACCTCGCCACGACCTTTCTTCGGCCGCCAACTATCTGTGGATGCTGAGCGGTGAAGAGCCGTCCCCCGAGCAGGCCCGGGCCGTCGAGCAGTACCTCANNACCTCATGCTCACCATCGACCATGGTTTCAACTCCTCCACGTTCGCCGCCCGGGTCATCACCTCCACGGGCGCCGACCTGGCGGCGGCGGTGTGTGGCGCGGTCGGGGCCCTGTCGGGACCACTCCACGGCGGGGCGCCGAGCCNNGAGGGGTGGCCCGGGAACTCGGAGCTCCGCTGGTGGACTTCGCCTGCGATGTCGAGCGGATTGTCGTGGAGGTCCTGGCCGATCTCAAGCCCGGCCATCATCTCTATGCGAACGTCGAATTCTTCGCCGGTGTGGTCATGAACGCCTGCGGGATACCCCGCCAGATGTTCACCCCCACCTTCGCCTCGAGTCGCGTCATCGGCTGGGCCGCTCAGGTGATGGAGCAGGTCGCCGACAACCGGTTGATCCGCCCCACGGCGCGCTACGTGGGTCCGCCACCGCCCCAGCCGGTGCCGCTGGCCGACGTCTAGAACGGCAGAACAGCCAGAGCCACGGAGGCCAGGGCCAGGGCGATGGTGGCCGCCGTGATAACAGCCGCTCGGTCCGGGCTCAGGTTTGGCATCCTGGCTGGGTAGCGCCCGGGACATTCTCGCCCCGCCGCCCAGTTCTGAACCGCCGTCATCCTGATCGGCGGGCGAACGACCCCCCGACACCGGGTGGCGCGGCACTGGCGGCACGGGTGACAAGGGACGCATACAAGGTCGCCCCCGCCGTCGTGGCGTGGATCTGGTCTGGTCCGAGCACACCCGAGGCGGCCGAGGCGTCGTACCAGTCGACAAGGGTGACCCTCGATTGTCGGCCGGTACACGCCCCCAGGGTGCCGTTGGTGATCGATTCCCAGGGACGGGGCATGCGGACATTCACGAAGACGACCCGGGGTACGCCCGAAGCGAGGCCCAGGATCTGGTCGCACTGGGCGACACTCATCGGTCCGTTGGTGCCGAGCCCGATGACGAGGGCGGTCAGGCCGGTGAGCCGGCCCGCCGCCCGGTAGTCGGTGAGGCGTTGGATGCCATCGGACACCTGGCGTCCGACGACGGCATCGACCACGGTGGAGGGGCCGAGGTCCTGTTTGAGGTCGCCAGCGGCGTCGAGCATGACCGAGTCCCCGATGGCAAGGACGTCATTGGCCACCGGCACCGTCGTCGGGGTCGTCGGCGCCACGGTGCCCGGAACCGACGTCGATGACGAATGCACCAGGTGCGACGCGCCGGGGCCGCCTTGGCCCATCGGAATGATCCGAGTCCGGCCGGCGGGCGTTGAACCAGCGGCCAGGGCGGGGGACTCGATGAGGGCGGGCGCCGTCGTCAGCTGCACGATGAGGAGAGCGAGAACACCAGCCATTCCGCCGGCCCCGGCCACCGAGAGGCGAGGCCGTTTCGCCCACAGCCACCGGAGCGCCGATTGGGCCGCGCCGGTGCGGAACGGCTGTTCGACGAGCCGGTACGACAGGTCGCTGGCGACGGCTACGAGGGCGAGCCGAAAGGCGGTGAGCGGCCAGCCCGACACCGAGACGTCGACGCCCGGTCGGGTCAACTCGAAGATGGGCCAGTGCCACAGGTAGATGGCGTATGAGCGCTTCCCGATCCATTGGAGCACCGGTGTGGCCAGGATACGGGCGCCCCGGACAGCCGGGTGGGTGACGATCAGGATGATCACGGCCGTCAGCACAGTGGCCAGCTGGAGTCCCCCTCGATAGGTGAACGTTCCGTACTGGTTGAGAGTCGCCATCAGTGTGACGAGACCGGCGAAGGCGGCCAGCCCGACGACGCCCATCAGGCGACGGGCGGAGTCCTTCACCGAGGCCGAGCGGCTCCAGGGAGGAAAGGCGATGGCGAGGGCGGAACCGAGGAGGAGTCCGCCGGCGTGCGTATCGGTGCCGAAGTACACCCTCGAGGGGTCCTGGGAGGTTTGGAACAGGACGGCCATCCACGCGCTCGATGCGACGGCCCCGACAAGGGCGACCCATCCGATCCGCCTGGTGCGACCGCGCCGGCCCACCACGAGCAGGATGATCAGCGGCCAGAGCAGGTAGAACTGCTCCTCGACGGCCAGGGACCACAGGTGGAGAACGAGGGGGTAACGGCCGACGGACTGGAAGTAGCTGACGTGATGGAAGATGAGCCACCAGTTCGTGAAGTACCCGAGCACGGCCGGGAGGTCCGAAGCGAGGAGCGACAGCGCATCACGAGCGAAGATCGAAGACGCTGCCACGATGATGACCAGCATGAACAGCAGGGCGGGGAGAAGTCGCCGGGCCCTCCGAAGCCAGAAGTGACCGAGGTCGATCCGACCGGTGCGCCGGACCTCGGCCGTGACGAGACTGGTGATGAGGAATCCGGAAATGACGAAGAACACGTCTACCCCGAGAAAACCACCCGGGAACCACGCTTCGGGGAGGTGGTAGAGCAGCACCGCCGACACCGCCACGGCTCGAAGTCCGTCGATGGCGGGAAGATGCGGTAGACGAGGACCCGGGCCTCGGGTCCGGTCCGGGTCTGGGACCGGCCCTTCGCCGCCTGCATCGTCATCGACTGGTCCGATTGAGGTGCCGGTCGACAGAAAGCCCCAGTGGACGCGTCGACTCATTACCTCGTCTGCTTCCGTCGAAGGTCAAAGTGGGGGTGGCCGTTGCCGACGATGTCCGCACCCTGATCGGAACTCACGATGCTCCCACGTCCGAGACGGCGCGTCCGTTGACGCGCCTCGGACGGCTGAGAGTATTGCTCCGGGGGCCCGTGGTAGAGGTGGGTCCCGTGGCGCCGGGTCAGTGCCGGACGGCATCGAGGCACGCCCGCATGAGCCGAAAGCTCCGTGAGTCGCCGGTCGTCCCGATCTCCATCTTGTTCATCACGTATCCCATGCCGAGCTCGGCGTCGGGATCGGCCCAGCCGGCCGAACCCCCCATGCCGAAGTGACCGAAGGCCCGGGGGCCACCCAGTCCGGCCCCTTCGATGAGCCCACGGTTGACGTTGAAGCCGAGTCCCCACTGGATGTCCAGTCCGAGAAGGATGCAGTCCGGGCCCTTCGTCTGCTGTTGCACGGCCCGGTCGACCTGCTCAGGGGTCAGGATGCGGAAGCCCGCTCCTGATCCGGTCGTCACCTCGCTGACACAGCCGCCGTAGAGGCGGGCCAGTGACCGGGCGTCACAGATGCCATTGGCGGCCGGGATCTCAGCCGCGTGCAACCGGGGACTTCCCCAGATGTCCGGGTCCGACAGGGCCCCGCCCGGGGCCCCCAGGGCCTTGAAGAGAGGACCGCCCTCGGCCAGGTACGACGGGGCCAACTCCGCCAGATGGGCCAGGTCCGGCTCGACATCCGGATCATCGGCACGATGTGTCTCGCTGCCGGCCGTCGCCACGTTGGCCGTCGCCATGTCCGCCGTCAGGCGACCGGAGGTGAGTCCCTCCAGGAAAGAGACGAGTCGTGCCACGCGGGGCTCCTCGGAAGCGGGAAGACCGATGAAAAAGTCGGCATCAAGCGGTCCGGCTATCTCGTCGCGCAGGAACGTACCGAGGCTCACCCCGGTGACCCGCCGGACGACCTCGCCGACGAGCCAGCCGTAGGTGGTGGCGTGGTACCCGTGGGCCGTGCCCGGCGGCCATGAGGGGGCTTGGCGTTCCAGTGCCCTCGTGACCGGGTTCCACGCCAGCATGTCGTCGAACGACATCGTGCCGTCGATCCAGGCCAGTCCGGCTCGGTGGGCCAGGAGATCGGCGACCGTGATGGCGTCCTTGCCCGCTTGGGCGAACTCGGGCCAGTAAGTCGCCACCGGTGCCTCGACGTCGAGCAGCCCCTGCTGGGCCAGTCGGTGAGCGCACATGGCGGTGATGCCCTTGGTCGTCGAGTAGACGAGAACCAGCGCATCCTCTTCCCACGGTCTGCCCGTTGTGCGATCGGCGATTCCACCCCAGAGATCGACGACCTTCTGCCCCCTGTGGTATGCGGCAAAGGCGGCACCGACCTCGAGCCCGGCATCGAAGTTCTCCTGGAAGGCCTGGCGCACGGCCTCGAAGTCCGGGGCCACCCACCCGCTGATCTCGGTCACACCATTCCCGACTGGGAAGCGGTGCCAGGCCACATCCAGGCCTGCATGGTGAACAGGGTCGCCATCGTCGACATTGCCTGTGGGGCGAACGGGGGAATCTTGTGCATGAGAGAATAGGAAGCGGTGTCGTTACTGACGGCCAAGGCTGTGTCGGTGCCGGTGTCGGTGAGGTCGTCTGGACGATGAGGACCGAACAGGGCGAGTGGTGGGCAACGTCGTTGGGGACGCTGCCGAGGACGCGACGTACGCCTTTCATACCTTTGTTCCCCACCACGATGAGGTCCGCCCCCTCGTTCTGGGCCACGGACACGATGCCTTCGGCCGGGTCCTCCTTCAGTGCATGGGTCACGGCTGTCACCCCGACCGCCCGTGCTCTCGAAGCCAAGTCGTCGAGTATGGCGGAGGCACGGCTGGCCGGGTCGACCCCATCGATGAACTCATCGGGGAGTCCTTGGATGCTCGTCGCCGATGGCTTGTAGGCGGAGACGACATGGAGAGTGCCCCCCGAATTCTTGACTAGCTCGACGGCGCACAGGAACGCCTCTCCGGCCGTCGTGGAGGCGTCGGCCCCCACGACCACGGTCTGGAACATGAGCATCACCTCCCGATTGACTCTGGTGGCCAAAGGTTAGGCGGCCGAGACGAGCTCCGCTCCTGGGGTCTCCAGGCTGCGTCGATCGCTCCCAAGAACCCGGAAGTCCACCCCGGGAAGAAGAAGGAGGAGGGGCAGTTCACTGCGTGAGTTGTGTGGAGAGAAGGTCAGGACTGAATCGCTGACCTCCAGGATGGCCGGATCGTGGGTGACGATGACGAGGACGGCGCCCTCCGCCGCCTGGTCACGAAGTTGTGTGAGCACGAGGAGGCGATTGACGGTATCGAGCTCGGCCGTGACTGATGGCGACGGTTGCGACGGCCAAGAGGGACAACGCACCGAGCCTTCGCCACCCCAGAGCACCCAGCAAAATCCGAGGCGACATGCTGCGCCGCTCACCGGCAGCCTTATCCCCGTAAGGGACCAAAGGACCAGTCGGCGTGGCTCCCCCCTCGCCTGGCCGTTTCGTCCAGGACCGCTGTCGATCAGTTCACGCTTACCGGGGGCGACGTCGTAACGTGATCTGACGCCACAACGTACAGAGAGATATGCACTGACATGATCCTCGACATGCCTTTCGTTCATCGGATCCATAGGGTGGTGTGGCGCCCCCTCGAGTCCCGGAGAGGACCATGACGGCATCGCGTGCCGTGAACGCCATGTGTGTGACACCGTTCGATGCCCACGACCGGCTCGACGAGGCCGCGCTGATGGTGATCGTGGACTGGTTGGCCGCCGCCGGCGTAGGCATCTACCTCGGCAGCTATGGCACCGGAGAAGGCCATCTTCTGCGACCGGCCGAAATTGTCCGGCTCTACGAAATCGGGGTCGAGGCGGCCGCCGGCCGGGTTCCCGTCTATGGCGCCGCGCTCGGCTTCACGAGCACGGCTCAAGTGATCGAAGATGCCCTGGCGGCGGTGGACTCAGGGGTCGATGCGGTTCAGATCCATCCGCCTCGTCCGGGACCTATCGCCATCACCCCCCGACCGGCGGAGCTCGAGCGGTTCTACGCTGACGTGCTGGGCGCGGTGACCACGCCCGTTCATCTCACCAACCAAGTCGTGATGGTCGGGTATCAGCTGCCGGTGCCGCTGATTGCCGAACTCGTCGCGTCCCATCCTCAGATCACCGCCGTCAACACCTCGGACCCGGACCTGGCCAGCGTGGGTGCCCTGCTCAATGCGGTGGGAGGTCACACCGACGTCTACGTGGGAATCATCGGGCAACTGGGAACTGCGTTGATGCTTGGCGGCGCCGGGGCCCTGTGTTTCGAAGCCGACGTGGCGCCGGGATTGTGTCGCGACGTCGTCGATGCGTACCGCAGAGGTGAGCTCGACAATTTCGGCGTCGGCTTCGATCGATTGCTCCGGCTGAACGAAGTCCTCTCGAGATTTCAGAATCCCCGGTCTGTGAAATCGGCGATGCGCCTTGTCGGGCTACCGGCAGGAGCGTTGCGGCGGCCCTACCTGGAACTGGAGGTCAACGAAGTCGACGCTATCTCCGCCGTGCTCGAAGAGCTTGGGCTGTCGAAACCGTAGAGTCGAGCGGCATTGCCGGCCAGGATGGCGCTGCGGTCGGCGGCGCTGACACCGGCGAAGGTGGCCTGGATCGTCTTCCAGGAGTTGGGCCAGTCGGCGCTGATGTGCGGATAGTCACTTGACCACAGGATCCGGTCCACGCCGATGAGGTGGCGGTTGTCGATCCCGATGCCGTCGGTGACGTACGTGAACGAGACATGGCGCTCGACGTACTCGCTGGGCAGACCTCGGACAGTCGTTGCCCCCGGCGAGTAGAGCCGGTGGAAGTTGTTGTCGACCTGTTCCTTGAAATACGGCACCCAACCGCAGTCGACTTCGGCGCACACGAGCTGCAGGTCCGGAAACCGGTCGAACATGCCCGAAAAGATCATTTGGACGATGCGGTTGGGGACGTCGAAGAATCGCCCGTACCCGGGCAGGCTCGATCGATGTGCCTCCGGCATGGTCCGCCCCAGGCTGACGTGGATGCTGACCGGAAGTGTGTGCTCGACGAGGGCGGCCCACACGCGGTCGTCCTTGTCGGTGACGTCGAGTGTTCCGTTCGGGTAGCAACCCATCACCGCTCCCCGGATCCCGGGTCGTCCCGCCACCCGCTGCAGCTCGGCGGCCGCCGCGGCGGAGTCGCAGTTGGGAAGCAGCAGAAGGCCACCGAAGCGATCGGGGGCGTGGGCGACGTAGTCCGACAGCCAGTCGTTGTAGGCCCGGACCATGGCGACGTGAAGCTCAGGATCGGGGTTGGCGACGATGCCCTGACACAGGCGCGGCGTGGGGTACAGGATCTCGGCGTCGACCCCGTCAGTGTCCATCTCGTCCAGGCGTGCGACCGGGTCATAGCCCCCATGTCGGATGTCTTCGAAGCGGACCCACCCGCGCAGCTCGTCAGGACCCTGGCCGGCGCAGGCGTTCATACCGAAGTTGATGGGATCGTTGGCGCCCTCGATGACCCAGGCGTCGCCCTCGGGGAAGTGCTCGATGCGGGGCACCCGGTCCTTCAGCGCCGTGGGGACACGGGAGACGAACAGGTCGGGTGGTTCGTTCACATGGCTGTCCCCCGAGATGAGTCGGTAGTGGCGCACCTCGGTATCGTGCCACCGAGCGGCCGGGGAGCCCAAGACAAGGCGGGCCGACATAGCGGCCTTCGGGGCAGGTGGTGGGCACGGGTCTCTGCCGTTGGCAGCGCAATAACCAGGTCAGACCCTATCTCTGAGGCGCTGGGTGCCGGACGACCCTGCACGGGACACCAGGGACAGGCCGTCATCGGCGGTGGGCATGATGCCGTCGGCCACCGATGTCACACCACGACCTGGCCGGTGTGAGCCTTGACCAGGTCGATCATCTGGTCCCAGTACTGCGGCGGGCTGTCATGGCCCATTCCCTCCAGCAGGACGAAACGGGCGCCGGGAACCACCTCGGCCGTTCGGCGACCGCCGCTCGCATCCACGAGGGTGTCGGAGCCACCGTGCAACACCAGGGTCGGCACGCCGACCGCGCTCAGAGCCGCAGTGCGGCTGCCCGAGGCGATGATCGCCATCATCTGGCGAGCGGTCCCGGCCGGATCGAAGCACCGGTCATAGGCCTCGGCGGCGTTGGCGGCCAATCGCTCTCCGTCGAAGCACGCCGGACTGCCCCAGATCCGGAGGTTGGCCAGGTGGCCGGCGATGTAGGCGTCACGATCCTGTGCCGGTGGCGCCATGATCCGCCTCTGCGCCTCCTGCGTAGGCTGTCCCACGTCGGAATCTCCCGTCGTTGACATGACCGAGGTCATGCTGATGAGACGATCGGGATTCTCAATGGCCATTATCTGGACGATCATCCCGCCCATCGACACTCCCATGACGTGGGCACCCTCGATGGCGAGGTCATCGAGGACGGCCAATCCGTCGGCGGCCATGTCGGACAGACGGTAGGGAACATCGACGGCCCCTCCATCGGCGAGCCTTCGAATCAAGCCGATCACGTCTGGAGTCGCTTCGCTGAACTTCGACGAACGCCCGACGTCGCGGTTGTCGTAACGGATGACGAAATAGCCGGCGGCCGCAAAGCGTTCGCACCACTCGGAGCAGTAGTTGATGCACTGACTTCCCAGTCCGTTGACTAAGAGCAGCGGCGGTTGCGATGGAGCGCCAAAGGTCTCGTAGTAGATCTGAACGTCACCGTTGCGAGTGAACGCCATTGATCTTCTCCTTCCCGTACCGCCGACGGCGGTCGACGAACTATCTGATGTTCCCGTCCGGAGCCTCCTCCCATGGTGACACCCTTCGCTGAGGGGCGCCTTGTCGAGCTGGCTAGCCGCCGATTGCCCTGTGCCGGTTTGTCATTACGCCCGACGAGGACCTTTGGTGGGGTCACCTGGCGTTGGCTTGGTCCGACTCTCTCAGAAAGGCGGTGACCGCGTCATTGAAGGCGGCCGGATTGTCGATGTTGGGAGCGTGCCCGGAGTGCGGGATCACTGTCTTCGTGGCCCCCGGGATTTTGGCGGCCATGTAGTCGGTGGGACCGAGGAACGGGCGATCCTCGGCACCCACGAGCACCAGGGTGGGCACCTTGACTGACGGAAGCGATTCGATGACCCGGGCGTCGGTCTGGGTGAGGATGCCGCGCGCCGCCAGGGCGAGACCATTGGCGTCGTGTGGACCACTACCAACCTCGGGGCTATCGGAGAGCGCGGCAGTACCGGNNAAGACTTCGCGGTGGCCTCGGCCCACTCGTTCCACCGACGCCGTCCGTCATCGCGTTTGTAGCCGGGTCCGGTGTCGAACAGCAGTAGCGAGGCCACGCGCTCGGGGTAGGCGAGATGGAAGGCGAGAGAGAGGTAACCGCCCAAGGAAAGCCCACCCACCGCAGCCTGCGGCATGCGGCATGCGTCGAGGATGGCGGCCATGTCGCTCACGCTGGCAGATTGGGAGTAGGCCACAGGATTACTGGGTGATGCACTGTGTCCGTGGCCACGAAGATCCCAGGTCACCACCTGCCGGTGGGTGGTGAGGGCGGGAATGTTCCGCCCCCACATGGCAGAGGACGCCGAATAACCATGGGTCAAGAGCAGCGGCGTGAGACCGCTGACGCCGTGGACCTGATAGGCGATCGTTAACCCGTCGCGGTCGAGGGTCGGCATCTCAGGATCCCGAAGGATGAAGGGGCATCGTGAATGTCATCTCTTCAGGTTATTGGGCGCCTGGCGGAACGGTAGATGGCGAGCGGTGTCCGGTTCCCGAGGCAAGCCGAGAATCCGTTCGCCCAGAATGTTGCGCTGGATCTCGTCGGNNAGCCCGAGGACGCGCTCGCCGACGATGTTGCGCTGGATCTCGTCGGTTCCGCCGGCGATCGATATGGCTGGCACGGACACGAAAACTTCCGTGATCGTTCCGCCCAAGGGACCATCGGAACCGGCCAGCATTCCCGACGCCCCGGCGATCAGGGCGTGGACTCGTGAGGACAATCTGGCGATGTTGCTGCTCGACAGTTTGCCGAGCGATCCCTCTGGACCTGGTGGCCGGCCGAGGGATCGGGCGGCAGCAGCACGCTGTGCGGTCCATCTGGCTGACCATGCACATCCAATGAGCTGGGCGATCGCCTGGCGAACGACCGGGTCGGCGTTCCGGCCGGTGGACACGGCCCGATCAATGATGAGGTCGACTCGTCCTGCCCGCTGGGGGTACCACTTATAGGGGGCGGACACCAGGGCGTGTTCCGTGGCCGCCTCCTCCCAGGCTCGTCCGGTGACGTCTGTGGGGACTCGGTACGATCCGATCATGGCCGCCAGGCGCCGTTCATGAGCGAGTGTGGTCAGCGCTACCGACCACCCGTGACCCACCTCGCCGATGATGTTCGTCGCCGGGACTCGCGCGTCTGTGAGAAACACCTCGTTGAACGAAGCATGGCCGTTCATCTGACGGAGAGGTCGGACTTCGATTCCCGGCTGGTGCATGGGGAGGGCGAAATAGGTGATTCCGCTGTGTTTGGGAACGTCCCAATCCGTTCGGGCCAGCAACAAACCGACGTCAGCGTGCGCGGCAGAGGTGTTCCACACCTTTTGTCCGTTGACGATCCACTCGTCGTCGACGCGCTCTGCTCTTGTCGTCAACCCAGCCAGGTCCGAACCGGCACCGGGTTCGCTGAAGAGTTGGCACCAAGTGATCTCGCCCGTCACCGTGGGCCGAACGAATCGTGTTTTCAGATCGTCGGCACCATGGTGCAGGATCGTGGGAGCGGCGAGGTACATTCCCACCCCTTCGGGAGGTCCCACCGCTCCGATGAGGGCAAGCTCCTCGGTCACCATCTCGGCTACTGAAGCGGGAAGAGATCGTCCGCACCACTGCTGGGGCCAGGTCGGAGAAGCCCAGCCTGAATCGGCCAGGCGGGTGCGCCACTCAAGCAAGCTCGCTTCAGGGTCCCAATTCGATCGGAGCCAGGCGCGCAGCTGAACTCGAAGCGCGCCGACATCCACCTCCGGTTCAGCTTCGGTCATAGCCAGACCATCTTCGGCCCTTTCTGTCACCGCCTGCCACCGCCACCAGAAGATCGGCGACAAGGTCAGGACGGCTCAGAAACGGCGAGTGCCCGGTGGGCCACTCCACAAGGTGGTCGGCCCTCCGTGCCAAGATGCGCTGCAGCTCAGGGTGGACGATGTTGTCGAGAGTGCACACGGCATAGGTCGACGGCGGGTGACGCCAGGCCACCGCACTGGGGATCTGCGACAAGCTGGCCATGAAGTGGGGGCCGAGCCGAGCCACCGCCCGATCGGCGAGCTCGCCGGGGCAGTCGTTGTAGAAGAGAACCCGAGCGCCATCGGCGTCAATGGTGCTCGTCCCGTCATCAGCGATGTGGATCTGGGCCAGCGCATCGGGGCGGTCCGCATGGTCGAGAGCGGCGGCCTCGGACTCCCCTATGGCGGCGCTCAAGGCCGACTCCGTCTCGTCAACGTTGAACGAAGCCAGATAGACCAGCTCCGACACCTGGGGATGCATCCCTGCTTGCGTGATGACGACGCCGTAGGAATGCCCGACGAGGACCACGGGCTCATCGAATGCATCCAGAGCACGCCCGACCCGGTCGGCGTCACCGGCGAGGTCTGTGAGCGGACCCTCGTCGATGCCATGCCCGGGAAGGTCTATCGCTACGGCCCGGATGCCACGCTCGGTGAGCGCAGCCACAACCAGCTCCCAGCACCATGCGCCGTGCCAGGCTCCGTGAACGAGAAGCACCGGTTTCGGTCCCAGGCGGTCATTGTGCCACGGGCCGCTTTCCGGCGGCGGGCCCGAGTCCTGATCCTGGTTCATCGGGCTCAGCCCCACCGTCCTGGCCGGAGCGTGAACATGTGTCAGCCGCATCCGCAGGTCGGCCAACCATAAGGACCCAGAACGACGTGACATGATTGACATGAAGCCCACTCATCACTCGGGTACGCAGTACGAAGGGACGTCATGGCCAGGACTGCACCTGTCACCGATTGGTCGCTCGATTTCGACGTGCTGGATCCGCAGTACGTGGCCGACCCGTTCGGAATCTGGGACGAACTGCGTGAGAAGTGCCCGATCGCCCACACTGATAGGCGCGGTAGCACGTGGCTTCCCACGCGCTATGAGGATGTGACGGCGATCGCGCACGACATCGACCACTTCAGCTCGCTCGAGGTAGCTGTCATACCCTTCGACGGGGAAGAACCCGAGGACCCGGTGCTCCCCTACGGACTGCCCCCGATCTCGGCTGATCCGCCGCTTCATACCTGGACTCGCCGGCTCTTGCTTCCCTGGTTCTCTCATCAGCGCGTCGACGGTTATGAAGCGATGACGCGTGAGCTCTGCGCCTCTCTCATCGACGGGTTCATCGCCGCCGGACGTGCTGACGCCGCAGTCGATTACGCCCAGCAGATCCCTGTCCGGGTGATTGCCCACATCCTCGGGGTGTCGGATACCCACGCCGACACGTTCACTCTGTGGGTACGCGATGTCCTGGAATTCGCCGATGATCCTGAGCGCCGCGTCCGTGGTGTGGAAGGGCTCATCAATTATTTCCTGGCGGAAATCGCGAACAGGCGGGACCAGCCGGGCGACGATCTGTTGAGCATGCTCCTGCACAGCGAGGTAGACGGTTCCCCGGTTGAGGAGAGCGTCGTCCTCGGTACCGCCGCCCTCGTTCTCATCGCCGGCGTCGACACGACGTGGAGTGCCATCGGTTCCTCACTTTCNNTGGCGACGCATTCGGACGATCGCAAGCGCCTCCTCGAAGATCCCGAGGTCATGCCGTTTGCCATCGAAGAATTGCTCCGGGCCTACTCGCCGGTCACCATGGCCCGCCTTGTGACCAAGGACGTGGAGTACGGCCATTGTCCGATGATGGCCGGCGACAAGATTCTCATGAACTTCCCGGCCGCCAATCGGGACCCCGAAGCGTTCGATGACGCAGACAAAGTCGTTCTGGATCGTGCCGTCAACCGTCATGTGGCGTTCGGGTCGGGTATCCACCGTTGCGCCGGTTCGAACCTGGCACGAATGGAGCTGCGAGTGGCGTTAGAGGAGTGGCTGCACCGCGTGCCGGAGTTCCACCTCGATGAGAGCCAGGACGTCACGTGGGCGGGTGGTCAAGTTCGAGGCCCCCGCATCCTCCCGGTGGTGTTCTCGTGAGGCTTCGGGTCGACCCCGAAAAGTGCCAGGGCCACGCTCGCTGCTTTGCCCTGGCGCCCGAGCTGTTCGAGGTGGATGACTATGGCATGTCGTCCGTGAGAGGCGACGGGACCGTTCCCGTCGCCCTCGAACAACGGGCGCGGCTCGCCATCGAGAACTGTCCCGAGTTCGCTGTCGAAGAGATCATCGACTGACCCCTCAGGCCTGGCGGGGCGGTTCCCTGACCCCGGCCCGCCGAGCGCCTCCGCCTCCGAGATCCCTGCTGCACGCCACCTGTTGGCCTCGGGGGATCCGGTGAGCGACAACACCTGGGCCAACTCACCCTTCGTCCTCGCCAGGAAAGGTCGCGCCCCGATGCGTTCTTCCAGAGAGAGGGCGTGCCGGAGATGGGTCTCGGATTCCTCGAGCCGACGGAGGACCCGGCAGAGGCTGCCGACATGGTGGTCCACCGGCCCCCACCAGCCGATGAGGGGCCGACGCGCACAGCGGCGGCGGGCTGGGAACTCAACGCGGCAGCCAAAGTCTCGGCGTGTTCGACCGCTTCGAGCACGGTGCAGGTGTGGGCCAGAAATGCCGTCGGGGTCCAGGCGGTCGGCACCGAGCGATCTGACGCAGCGTGGACAACCGAGGAGCCCTTGTCGACCCCGCTCGAGAGCGGCGATGGCGGTGGCGCTCACGGCAGCGCGTTCGGCCAGTGCCTCCTGAGTGAGGCTGGCCGCCAATCGATGCCGGCGCAGCAGTGCGCCGAAGGCCGCCGCCCCTCGCTGCCCCTCGCCCTTTTCCTCCGGTCATCGGATCACCGGG
This sequence comes from Acidimicrobiaceae bacterium, assembly GCA_003131945.1. Next base: position 6,071 of record PKWD01000178.1, on the reverse strand, counting down.
CACCTGGTCAACCGATCGTCCGATCGTACCTTTCGCCGTCGCGATCGACCCTCAGACAGGAGCGGGAACGAGATCATGCCGCTATTGGTCACGGCGCCTTCGGAAGTCGGCAGCATGCCATTGCCCGTCTGCTTGGCCTCGAGTAACATGGATTCGTGCGCTGGTATCAGTGGTTTAGCGAGCTGGCCCTGGGTGGGTCGAGGAGCAATTCCGCGCGCTGATCGCACATCCATCCAGGACCGGCTCCCAGGCAGAGGCTCACGCCTCTGCCTTTTGTTTTGCCCGAAACAGGGCAAGCCGGCTGCTGAGGGACGGGTCGGCTTGCGGAAAGGAACGAACTTCCGTGATCCCGACCAACCCCGTGCGTGACCGTCGCATCGTCACGACTCGTCCGCTCATGGCGCCCGAGCACTTACGTCGCCATGCGCCACTGACCGAAGAGTGCGAGGAGGTCGTTGTACGAAGCCGTGATGCCGTCTCGGCAATCCTTGACGCCGTGGACGACCGGCTGCTCGTCGTGGTCGGACCCTGCTCGGTCCACGATCCCGCGGCGGCGTTAGATTACGCGCAACGACTGGCCGATGTCGCCGCCGACCTTCGAGAAGAGTTGTTGGTGGTCATGCGTGTCTACTTCGAGAAGCCCCGTACCACCCTCGGCTGGAAAGGTTTGATCAACGATCCGGACCTGGACGGCGGCTTTGACGTCGACCGGGGCTTACAGGTGGCTCGGGCGCTACTGCTGAAGATCGTGGGAATCGGCCTCCCCGTGGGCGGTGAGTTCCTCGATCCGATCATTCCGCAGTACCTCTCCGACACGGTGACGTGGGGGGCAATCGGCGCCCGCACGGCAGAGAGCCAGATTCACCGGCAATTGGCCAGTGGCTTGTCGATGCCGGTCGGGATCAAGAACTCGACGGCGGGAGATGTGCAGGTCGCCGTCGATGCCATCGGTGCCGCCGCCAGCGGACAAGTCTTCATTGGGATCACCGATGATGGCAGGCCCGCCATCCTCACCACGGTCGGTAACCCGGACTGCCATGTCGTGCTGCGCGGGAGCTCTTTCGGGCCCAACTTCGATGCCGACAGCGTGGCCGGCGCTCTCGACCTTCTCTCCGCCGCCGGATTGCCCCGCCGGCTCCTGGTCGACGCCAGCCATGGCAACAGCACCAAGGATCACCACCGCCAACTTGATGTGGTGAGCGATCTCGCCACTCGCATCGGCGGTGGTGAGCCGGGAATCGCCGGCGTGATGCTCGAGAGCTTCCTGGTGCCCGGTCGGCAGGAGCTGAACCTCGGCCGGACGTCGGGTTTGACCTACGGACAAAGCGTCACCGACGCCTGCATCGGATGGGACGACACCGAGGTGGCCCTAGGCCGCCTGGCCGCCGGTGTCTCGAAGAGACGCATGCTGCCCGACCTGGAGCGGTCGACTGCCTGAGCGTGGCGAGATCAAACAGCCGGGCAGGGGCTCAACGCCTGGCCCGGAATGGCCGATACCACGGAGATGGGCACGAATGGGCACGGGGAGACGATCGATGCCGCCCTCGCCTTGCTGCTGGACCAGCACCCCGAAGCCGCATTATGCGCCATTGGGCTTGACGGACTCTCCGTCACCATGCCCGATTCGGTCCCCACCCATGGCCACCCGGTCGTCGCCGCCCGCTCGCCCGTCGATGTGGTCGTGCCCGAAGACCGCGTCCTGATCATCAGCGCCTGGGAGCGCGCCCGGACGAGCGGAGCAGCCCAAGAACCGGAGACGGTCCGGCTCACCATCGAACCCGATCGCCCGGTGACTCTGCATCTTCTCGATGCCCGACAGCACCACGGGGTGTTCCTCGGTGTGTTCGTCCCCAATGACGACGAGGTAAGCGACGAGGACCACGTCACTTTCTTCGACCAGGAGGTGCCCCCGGTACCGCCGCGCTTCGCCCGGGTGCATCAGAACGAGGTGGGTGTGTTCCTGGAGGTCGATGAGGCCTTAACGCAGATCCTGGGCCGCAGCGGCGCTGATTTGGTCGGACAGCTCTCGCTCGAGTTCATCCATCCGGACGACCACGAACTTGCCATCGACAACTGGATGCAGATGCTGGCGACGCGAGGACCCATCAGCCGGGTTCGGCTGCGCCACCTGCACAGTGACGGGTCATGGATCTGGATGGAGATCACCAACCACAACATGCTCGAAGACCCCGCCTACGGCTACGTCGTGGCCGAGATGATGGACATCTCGGACGAAATGGCGGCTCATGAAGAATTGAGGGCACGCGAACAACTGCTCGAACGCCTGGCCGAGGCCCTTCCTGTGGGCGTGGTTCAGGTCGACGCCGACGGCCGGGTCATCTATACCAACAACCGCCTCCACGCCATCCTCCGCGTACCGCGGGCCACCACCGTCGACCAGCAAATGGCCACCGTTCTGCCCGACGATCGAGGCGGCCTGGTCGATGCCTTCCATGCCGTGTTGCACAACCGGCTCGACAGTGACCTTGAGGTCCGTCTCCGAATTTCGCCACAGGGTGACGACAAGGAAGTGCGCCGATGCATGATCAGCCTTCGGGCCCTGACGACGGAGACCGGTGAGGTGACCGGGGCCATCGTGTGCGTCACTGACGTGACCGAGAGCGCCCGATTGCGCGACGAGCTACACGTCCGAGCGACGTTCGATGACATCACCCGGTGTCACAACCGGGCCTCGACAATGACCGCCTTGGAGACGCTGTTGTCCGACGCTGACGCGAGGAGCCGACCGGCGGTGATTTTCGTCGATCTTGTCCGGTTCAAGGAGGTGAATGACAAGTTCGGCCACGCGGCGGGGGACGAACTCCTGAGCGTCGTGGCCCGGCGGCTGTTGCGGGCGGTGCGCGCCGAGGACATCGTCGGCCGCATCGGTGGTGACGAGTTTCTGGTCATCCGTCCGGGCATCACCGACGCCGAGCGGGCGATGAGCACGGCGAGTCGTCTGGCCGAGACCTTCCGTCACCAGGTCCGTCTGAAGGCAGGGCGTTTGTCGTGTCGGGCCAGTATCGGCGTCGCTTGGTCGTCTGATCCGGCACTCGACGCCGAGGGTCTGGTGGCGATGGCCGACGCCGCCATGTACCAGGCCAAACGCAGTGGCGCTGACGACCCCATCCTGTACCAAAGCCACCGTAAGCCTCCGATCCACGGAGATTGAGACAGGGCAGCTCCGGTCGCCGATAGGGCAGCCGATGCTGGCCTTGGTGACACGATGTGGTCCCCTCGACCGGGCTTCATCGACAAGCTCTCGTGTGGGCCGCCGCGGCCGCTGGCGCCGTGAGCAGCGCTATGAGTGGTGCGCCCGCTTGCGCCCGGGATCGATGATCACGAGACTTCCAGGCGCCGTGTGAAGAAGTCGAGCACCTGGTCGAGAGCAGCCCTTGTCGGCGTTCCTTCACGGTCGTCGAGATGCTCGGTCAGCACCGAGTGGGCGTTCTTCGGGTGCCCGTACGGATTGCCCTCTGATGAATCGAGCTCGACGCCGATGAAGCCGTCACCCAGTTCCCGACGAAGGGTCTCGAAGCGCTCGGAGAAGCAGAAGGGGTCATTCGAGAACCGCAGCCCTATCAGGCACGCACCTGCGGCTACCCGTTCCTTCACCCTGGTCAGGTCGGCGTCGGAGATCCCGATGTCGGCCTTGTGCTTCTTCGACATCGGGAACGGCAGTGAGGGTTGGCTCAGTACCGGTGCCACTACCGTGTCGTCGACCATCATGGCCAGGGCGAAGCCTCCGGTGAAGCACATGCCCACGGCACCCACGCCCGGGCCTCCGCACCGCTCGTGCTCGTGGGCAGCCAGCGCCCGCAACCACACGGTGACCGGGCTCGTCTTCTTGAGAGCCAGGGCGGCGAACTCACGCGAGATGCAGGCGGGGCCGATCGACTTGATTATGGCGGCAACCGAGGGCTCCTGCCCCGGTTCCCCGAAGAGGTGAGGGAGCACGGCGGTACAACCGATGTTGGCAACCCTTCGACCAAACTCGGCTACCTTCGGGGTGATGCCAGGGATCTCGGCCATGATGATGACAGCGGGTCCCGAACCCAAGCGGTAGATGTCGCGCTCTTTTCCCCCGGCGTCGAACTGCTCTTGGGTGAAGTCGTCCAAGGTGTTCGTCATCGTGCGGGAGGGTACCATCGTCTGAACGAGCAAGGATGAGACGTCATGTCCGAATCAGGACCCGCAATGGTGACAGCCGACGCCTGGGTGGTCACAACCCACGGCAATCCAACCTCGGTGATGGAACGCCGAGCAGTAGAGGTTCCTGCGCCGGGACCGAATGAAGTAAGGGTGGCCGTCGACGCTTTCTGTCTGAACCTGAACGACATCGACATCATCCGCGGCCGCTATGCGACGCTGATGCTGGATCCGCCGTTCGTACCGGGGATGGAATCAGTGGGGACAGTCGAGAGCGCCGGCCCCGGCGCCGAGCACCTTTTCGGTCAGCGGATCGTGGGTATCCCGATCATGGCCCACGGAGGGTATGCCACCCACGCCCTGGTCGATGCGGCCACCGCCATGGAGTTACCCCGCTGGTTGAGCGACGCCGACGGTGCGGCCATGCACTACCCCTTCCACCTGGGCTGGTTCGCCCTGCACGAACGAGCCCGCCTGCAACCCGGAGAAACGCTGCTCGTGCACGCGGCCGCCGGGGGTACCGGTTCCGGCGCACTGCAGATGGGAAAGGCCTTGGGAGCCAAGGTGATCGCCACCGCCGGATCCGATGAAAAGCTCGAGTACTGCCGCAAGCTGGGAGCGGACGTCGTTGTGAACTACCGCACCACGGACTTCGTCGCAGTGGCGATGGATGCCACCTACGGACACGGGGTTGACGTCGCCTTCGACGCGGTCGGAGGGAATGTCACTCTCGAAACCTTCAAGTGCATGGGCTTCAACGGCCGACATCTGATCGCCGGATGGAGCGAAGGGATCGAACTCGAGGACGGTCACTACCTCACTCCCCGGGCGATGGCCTACGGGAATTTCTCCCTGTGCGGCGTGTGTCTGGTCTATGTGAACGACCCCCTCGGCGTTCGCCGGACCTTGGGCTTCAATTGGCCGGGTCGCGGCGACGGTCAGAAAGCCCACGCCAAGATCCTCGAGCTGATCCGTAGCGGGCGGATCCATCCCGCGGTCAGCCGTGAGCTCGAATTCGACGATATCCCTAGCGCTCTGGAAGAGATGGAGCAACGCAGGACCATGGGTCGGCTCGTGGTATTGGTCAATGGCCATCCATAACGCCACATGAATAATCACTATTACGTCTAGTGACACAATAGTGTTTAAGCGGAATACGCCGATTCAGACCGAAGACAAGACCCAGTGAGCGGCCAGCTGACCAGCGACGTCAGCAGGTTGTGGATTCTCGGCACCGACAAGAGCTGGTGCCTACGACGCGGCGGTGCCCCCCGGGACCGTGATGTGAAGCTGGCTCGACCACTCTGTCTCGCCGCCCACCCGAGTCGCCGGGCCGAGCTCAGCGGCGCTGCGCAGTTCGTAGAGGGCCTCCGGAATGGCGTCCGCGATCGATCCCAAACTGGGGACGCTTTCGGTGCAGGCTGTGAGGCCCCAGTTGATGACCCCCCGGTAGCTCATGGCGGTGATGTTGAGCCCGGCGCCGTCCATGACAGGGCCGAGAGGATATGCAGCCACGATTTCGGGCCCACCCATGTAGAGGGGAGCGTCGGGCCCCGGCACGTTCGAGATCACCAGGCTGTGGATCGGCCGGTGCCGGTCGGCCAGGCGTAGCCTCGTGTCGGCACGGGCTGCGGTGGAAAAGACGTTAGGTGTGGCGTGCGCGGCCCAGTCGAGTAGCACATCGGCCCCGAGGGCGTTGTGCTCGCTCTTCGTCCCTTTCGTGACCGATCGGATGATCTCGACTCGCTCACGTGGATCGTCCGTGGCGCACGGCGTACAAGAAGCTCGTGAAAGCTGTTGCCGGCACGACTGACAAGAAAGTCAAGACCGCTCTTGCAGACTTCGAAGCGCTCTTCTTCAACAATATGATCCCGGTCCTCGACCGACCCTTTGTTCAGAGTTTCCAATCAGAATGGAAAGAG
>PKWD01000097.1 GCA_003131945.1 Acidimicrobiaceae bacterium | reverse complement strand
GCAGCGGCCTCTTCGTCAGATACGGCGCCGCCTTCCAGTCGTGGCCCGCCATGCCGTTTCTCCTGGTCGGATCGGTCATGGTGCTCCTGCGCCTGATCGGGGGCGGCAGGCGAGGCCGGCGGGTGGCCGCGGTGGCTGTGGCCGTGTGGGCGACGCTTCTCGGGGAGCTCGCCTTCGTCGCCCTGCCCACCATTCCCAAGGGTTGGATATCGGTCGACCCACCGGCGGCGGCGGCGCTGGCCCGTGCCGAGACCATGATCCCGCCGAGTGCAGAGGTCATCGCCTCCCAGGGGGTCATCGGGCGGTTCTCGCGAAGGGACTCCGTCTACGCATTCGTCGAGGGCCATCAGACGGTGCCCGTCAATCGTCGGCTGGTCGTCTTCGTGCTGAGCCCGAACGAGGGCGTCGACGATGCGCTGCCGGATCACGAGGCCACCGCCGCTGTCGGGTACGTCCAAACCCGGCTCCATGCGCACCTCTTCGTCGCCCGGTCCGGCGTGTATGCCTTCGCCTGGTCGCCGTCGTCGCTGACGACCCATGTCACCCTGCCCTGATCCCGGCGCCCGCTCCACGCTGGCACCGAAATGAAATGTGTTCTACTTTCGGCCGATGACTGAGAGCGAGGTCCTGAGGGCACCGCACTTCATCGAGTACACCTACACCCGGTCGGTGGGGCCGGTCATCGGGGGCTTTCTCACGGGGTTGCGCGACGGGCGGATCCTGGGGGCGACGACGCCGAGCGGACGGGTGGTGGTGCCGCCGACGGAGTATGACCCGATCACGTCCGAGGACGTCGGCGAGCTGGTGGAGGTGGGACAGTCGGGCGTGGTCACCACGTGGGCCTGGGCCTCGACACCGTTGAAGGGCCAACCGCTCGACCGGCCCTTCGCCTGGGCGCTCGTGCAGCTCGACGGGGCCGACACGGCCATGCTCCATGTCGTCGACGCCGCCGGCCCCGAAGCGATGGCCAGCGGCATGCGGGTCACGGCCCGGTGGCGGCCGGCAGGGGAGCGGATCGGGCAGATGCAGGACATCGAGTGCTTCGTTCCCGAAGGTGGTGGGTCATGAGCGAGGGTGGGGGGCCGGTCACGATGCTGGCCACGCCGATCCGGATCGACTACGAGTTCACGGCCGGGCTGGCCCAGTCCCGCTACCTGAAGGGGATCGCCGAAGGGAAGTTCCTCGGCCAGAGGTGCCCGAAGTGCGGCAAGGTCTATGTGCCGCCGCGCGGGTCGTGCCCGACCGACGGGGTGCCGACGACCGACGAGGTCGTCCTCGGCAACAACGGGATCGTGACCACCTACTGCGTGGTGAACGTCCCCTTCCAGGGCCAGTCCATCGAGATCCCCTACATCTGCGCCCAGATCCTGCTCGACGGGGCCAACATCGCCTTCATGGGCCTCATCCAGGAGGTCCCGACGAGCGAGATCCGGATGGGCATGCGGGTCGAAGCGGTGTGGGTGGACAACAAGGACCTGGGCCCGACGATGGCCTCGGTCAAGTACTTCAAGCCCTCGGGTGAACCCGACGCCGCCTACGAGACGTTCTCGGAGTACCTCTGATGGCCCCGGCATCGGGCCGTCGGCGTCCGGTGCGGCCGGTGGCGGTGGTGTCGTTCGCCCAGTCGAACTCGGTGCGGCGCGAAGAGCACCGCAACGATGTCGAGATGCTGCAGCCGGTCATCGCCGACGTGTTCGACCAGGTGGGGCTCACGAAAGACGACATGGGCTTCGTCTGCTCGGGGAGTTGCGACTACCTGGTCGGCGCGCCGTTCAGCTTCGTCCAGGCCCTCGACGCCGTCGGGGCCTGGCCGCCGATGCGGGAGAGCCACGTCGAGATGGACGGGGCCTTCGCCCTCTACGAGGCGTGGACGCAGCTGCAGGAGGACGACATCGACACGGCTCTCGTCTTCTCCTTCGGCCGTTCGTCGATGAGCGAGCTCGGCCGGGTGCTCACCCTCCAGCTCGACCCCTACTACGTGGCCCCTCTGTGGCCCGACCCGGTGGCCCTGGCCGCGCTCCAGGCCCGGGCTCTCATCGACGCCGGTACCTACACCGAGGCCGATTTCGCCGCCGTGGCGGCGCGCAGTCGCCGTGATGCGATGAACAACCCGCACGCCCAGGTGACGGGGGACCACGCCCCCGATGAGCTGCTCGTCGACGACTACGTGGTCGCCCCCCTGCGTCGCCATACGCTCCCGCCCATCACCGACGGGGCCACGGCCGTCATCCTGGCCGCCGGGGACCGGGCCCACTCCCTGTGCGACAAGCCGGCCTGGATCACGGGGATGGACCACCGCATGGAGACCCACGCCCTCGGGGCCCGCGACCTCACGACCTCCCCGTCGACGCGCTTGGCGGGGGAGGCCGCCGGACTGCTCGGCGGCGGTGATGGCGCCGGGGCCGCGGTGGATGTGGCCGAGTTGCATGCGCCGTTCGCCCACCAGGAGCTGATCCTGCGCCAGGCGCTCGGACTGGGCGACAGCGTGCGCATCAACCCGTCGGGGGGCGCCCTGGCCGCCCACGCCCTCATGGTGGCCGGACTCGTCCGCATCGGGGAGGCGGCCAGCCGGATCATGGACGGAACGGCGCAGACGGCCCTGGCCCACGCCACCTCGGGTCCCTGTCTGCAGCAGAACCTCGTCTGCGCCCTGGCGGCGGAGCCGGCCGGCAACGGGAGGGCGTGAGATGGCCGAACGTACCGCCGTCATCGGCGTCGGACAGACCTATCACCGGGCCAAGCGCGAGGACGTCTCCATCGCCGGGCTCGTCCGCGAGGCGGCGGTGCGCGCCCTCGAGGATGCGGGCATGGACTGGTCGGACATCGACGCCGTGGTCATCGGCAAGGCACCGGACATGTTCGAGGGTGTCGTCATGCCCGAGCTCTACCTGGCCCCGGCGCTCGGTGCGGTCGGGAAGCCCATGATCCGGGTGCACACGGCCGGCTCGGTGGGGGGATCGACGGCTCTGGTGGCCGCCCACCTGGTGTCCTCGGGCACCCACCAGAGAGTTCTCACGGTGGCCTTCGAGAAGCAGTCGGACTCCGACGCCATGTGGGCCCTGTCCATCCCCCAGCCCTTCTCGTCGCCGCTCCTGGCCGGTGCCGGCGGTTACTTCGCGCCGATCATCCGCGCCTACATGCGCCGGTCGGGGGCACCCGATCACATCGGGATCATGGTGGCCGTGAAGGACCGCAAGCAGGCGCTCAAGAACCCCTACGCGCACCTGCACATCGAGGACATCTCCTTCGACATGGTGAAGGACTCGATGATGTTGTGGGACCCGGTCCGCTATCTCGAGACGTGCCCGTCGTCGGACGGGGCCGCCGCCATGGTGCTGGCCAGCGAATCGGTGGCCGACGCCTCGTCGTCGGGCCGCCCTCCGGCCTGGATCCACGGGATGGCCATGCGCTCCGAGCCCACCATGTTCGCCGGGCGCGACCAGGTGAACCCGAAGGCCGGCCAGGAATGCGCGGCCGACGTCTACCGCCAGGCCGGCATCACCGAGCCGCGGCGCCAGATCGACGTGGCCGAGGTCTACGTGCCCTTCAGCTGGTATGAACCGATGTGGCTGGAGAACCTGGGCTTCTGTCCCGAAGGCGAGGGATGGAAGCTGACCGACGCCGGCGCCACCGCCCTCGACGGGGGGGACATCCCCTGGAACTGCTCGGGTGGGGTGCTCTCGACCAATCCCATCGGTGCCTCGGGCATGCTGCGGTTCCTGGAGGCGGCCATGCAGGTGCGGGGCCAGGCCGGTGAACACCAGGTGGAGACGGTGCGACGGGCCCTCGGCCAGGCCTACGGCGGTGGCTCGCAATTCTTCGCCATGTGGGTCCTGGGCGCAGACAAACCCTGAGTGGCAAACCCTGACTAGGCAAACCCTGGGCAGGCCGCCGCTACACTGCGGCCACGTTCGGCGACAGGTGGAGGTCCGACCCATGAAGGTGGTCGTGGATTACGACGCATGTGCATCCAACGCGGTGTGCATGGGAATCGCCCCCGAGGTGTTCGAGGTGCGTGACGACGGGTACCTCTACGTCTTGAACGAGAACCCGCCGGCCGAGCTGTGGGACAAGGTCCGCATGTCGGCCAACAACTGCCCCACCGGCGCCATCACGCTCGTCGAGGACGAGTAACGCCGGTGGTCGAGCAGGCCGGGGGCGGCCGGCCCCGGGTCCGCTTCGCGCCGTCACCCACAGGTTTCCTCCACGTCGGCAGTGCCCGGGCGGCGCTGTTCAATTGGCTCTTCGCCCGGCAGCACTCGGGCACCTTCATCCTGCGTATCGAGGACACCGACGCCGAGCGCAACCGCGAGGAGTGGGTCGACGGGATCGTCTCGTCTCTGGCCTGGCTCTCCATGGAGCCCGACGAGGGACCGTTCCGGCAGTCCGATCGGGGGGATCTCACCGGCGCTGCCGTCGATGTCCTGTGGGCGGCCGGCGCCGTCTATAGCTGTGACTGCACGCGCGAAGTGATCGAGGCCCGGACCAAGGCCAACGCCACGCCGGGCTACGACGGCTACTGCCGGGACCGTGGTCTCGACCGCAGCGCCGGGGCTCTGCGGTTCCGGACACCGGACGAGGGCACGGTGGTCGTCCACGATCTCATCAGAGGTGACGTCACCTTCCAGTGTGCCGTCATCGAGGACTTCGTGGTGGTGAAGTCCTCGGGGGCGCCGTTGTTCGTCCTGGCCAACGTGGTGGACGACATCGACATGGGGATCACCCACGTCATCCGGGGCGAGGATCTCCTGCCGTCGACCCCGAAGGGGCTGCTTCTGTGGGAGGCACTCAAGGGACCGGGGGCCGAACTGCCGATGTTCGCCCATCTGCCTCTGCTCGTGAACGCCAAGCGGCAGAAGCTGTCCAAGCGCCGGGACACGGTGGCCGTCGAGGCCTACCGTGACGAGGGTTATCTGGCCGACGCCATGCGCAACTACCTGGCGCTGCTCGGATGGAGCCATCCCGAGGGGCGCGAGATCCTCTCGGCCGCCGAGCTCATCGCCGATTTCCGCCTGGAGGACGTGAACCACGCGCCGGCCTTCTTCGACGTCGACAAGCTCCGGTGGCTGAACGGCGAGTACATCAGGGCCCTGTCGGTCGACGACTTCATCGAGGCCGCCGGTCCGTGGACGAGCCCGCCGGCGGCGCCGTGGCCCGAAGAGCGCTTCGACGCCGACGTCTTTCGCGCCATGGCCCCGCTCGTCCAGGAGCGGGTGACCGTCCTCTCCGAGGTGACGACCATGGTTGACTTTCTCTTCGTGGCCGTGCCGACGATCGACGAGGCCACGTGGGCCGTCCTCGAGGCCAATGCCTCGGCCCCGACCATCCTGGAGACCGCGCTCAAGGCCTACGGCGACTGCAGCTGGTCGGCCACGGCGTTGCACGAGGTGACACAGGAGCTGGCCGACAAGGTGGGCTTCAAGCTGGGCAAGGCCCAGGCGCCCATCCGCATCGCCCTCACCGGTCGGCGGGTGGGGCCGCCGTTGTTCGAGTCGATGGAACTCCTCGGCCGTACGGCGGTTCTCGAACGCGTGGGCGCGGTGGCCGACGAACTCCGTCGCCGGGCCGGCTGACCGTCCTGCGGGCCGGCGGGACAGGTCGGGACCGTGGCGGTCGTGGTGGGGGCGGCGGCGGGACGTCTCCTGCGCATCGTGGGCAAGATCCTGCGTCCGTTGCTCCTCCTGCTCGTTCTCATTGTCGGCTACCTGGCCGTCACGGCCGTGCAGGTCTGGCTCACGTCGCGCCACTCCGAGGCCCGCGCCGCGCAGGCCGCCGTGGTCATGGGCGCCGCCCAGTACGACGGGGTGCCGTCTCCCGATCTTGCCGCACGGTTGTCCGATGCCTACGACATCTGGCATCACGGCCTCGTCCCCTTGGTGGTGGTGACGGGATATAAGGAACCGGGCGACCAGTTCACCGAAGCCGAAGCGTCGAAGACCTGGCTCGTGGCCCACGGGATGCCGGCCAGCGCCATCATCGAGGTCGGCGGTGACGACTCGTGGGCCAACCTCTCCGACGCCGCCGCCGTTCTGCACAAACGGGGTCTCGACCGCGTCCTGATCGTCACCGACGGGTTCCATGAGGACCGGAGCCTGGCCATCGCTACCAACGTCGGACTGGAGGCCTGGCCCGTGCCGGCCACCGATTCCCCTATCACGGGGTGGTCGACTCTGCCCTTCTTCGCCAAGGAGACCCTGGGAGTGGCCCTCGGCCGGATCGTCGGATACGAGCGCCTGCACGAGCTGGGCCTCCGGGTGCTCGGCGGGTAGCGCCCAGGTCCGACGGCCGATCGGCTAGTTTTAGGAGTCGCTCATTCGGGGGTGGTGTAATCGGCAACACGNNCAGGTTCTGGCCCTGTTATTGGGGGTTCGAGTCCTCCCCCCCGAGCTTTTGTGCTGTGTCAAGACATCGGCGACACGTGTGTCAAGACGTCGCAGACACCCAGCCCAGCGTCCAGGGCTGGAAATTTCCGGTCGGATCGAGGGTCAGGCGCAGGAGCACTTCCTGCGGGGTGAGCACGCGACGTTCGCCTCGGCGATCAGAAGGGTCACTGACTGGCTTCTGAACCGGCGTTCCCACGCTGATCTGGCGGAGCTGGGACCGGCAGCGTGGGGTCAGCTTTCCGCAGTTGTCGACCCTGTCGTGACGGACCCCGAGGTGACCGTCTGACTCGTCATCGATGGGCGGGCCTTCACCTTCGAGTCGAAGACGTCCTCCCGTGTCCGGCCCTTGAGCGATCGATGGTGACGCTCGACGTTGTAGAAGGCGGGTGTGTGGCCCTGCCTCGGCGAGTGAAATCCGTGTGGTTGGCTGAGAATGGCACGTCCAGAGGAATCCCTGATCAGCGGCCCGATCGGAGTGTTCGGACGGTACGCGCTCCCAGCGACGCCGCACCGGTCCCCCCTGTCCGGTGGCTGACGCTGTGGGCAATCATGGTCTCCATCAACGATCGACTCGAAATCGGCGAGGACGAGGTGCACGTTTGGTTCGCGTATCTGCCCCCCGACCCAGGTGCTGAGCGCGAGGCGTGGACCGTGCTCACCCCGCAGAGCGGGCCCGAGCCAACCGGCTGAGGCAGGACCGGGCTCTCGCCCTTCGGGTCCGCACCCGCGCGCTAGTGCGGCGAGTGCTCGCCACCTACCGGCAGGTGGCCCCTCAAGACGTGGCCATCGCGGCCGGCCTGCGTCGGTCGACGACCGACGTCGCGGTCACGGTCCTCGGTGTTGGTGGGCCGGTCGAGGATCCTGGGCTCGTGTCTCCGCGGGCGTGGTACGTCGACGGGCTCGAGATCGAGAGCGGCTTTTCCGCTGCCGTCGCCGCTGACGGGGAGGTCGCGGTGACGATCCGACCCTGGGCGTCACCCCCGGGTCGGTGAGTCGAGCGAAGGACGTCACCGGGCTGCGTGATCGTCACCGACCCGCTCGAGGCACTCCGTCAACGCCTTCGCTAGCACGCTGACGTGGGGCTCCTTCATGAGCGTAAGGTGCGAGACGCCCGGTCCGTCGATGAAGTAGCAGTCGTCGGTTCCTTCGTCTCCAGGGACCACCCGCACGTCGCCTCTTGGGGCCGTCGGCGTGCCGACGCGGAAGAAGGTGGTGGTGCAGGTAGTCGGGGGCGCAATGTACGAATCGAGCGCGAGCCTCAGCGGTTTGCAGATCGGCGGCGCGTCAAGGGTCGCCACGTCGTCCGAACTGTCGGACAGCGGATGACCGGTCCAGGCACGGAACCAATGGATGAGGAGCCCGGGCCAGCGTCGGGCCTTAATGCGCGCGTTGGCCGAGCGGCGCTTTACGTACGCGGCGACCGACTCGTCGCGCTGCCACCCCCGCGCCAGCAGGGCCGTTTTGCGGAGGGGTGGCGGCGCCGGCGGCGAGCTCGGAAGCTCCGCGTCGAACAACGCCAGAAGGGCTACCTCGTGCCCGAGCTGCTCCAACTGGTGCGCGATCTCCAAGACGACAAGGCCGCCGAAGCAGAACCCAGCCAACCGGTAGGGTCCCTTGGGCTGCACGCGAAGCATGTCATCGACGTACCGCTTGGCGAGGTCCGGGATGCGAAGATGCCGGGTGGCGACGAGCGACGTCGTGAGGCGAAACCCGTAGACAGGCTGTTGTGGACCGAGCAGTCGAACGAGGCGCAGGTACCCAAACAACTCACCAGTGACACCGTGGGCTAGGAACAGCACAGGCTTCGTCCCGTCGCTTTGGAGCGCGACAACCGTTGTCTCGTCTGCTCCTTCGTCGTCGTCGAGCGCCCTCGCGACCTCGCGGATTGTCGGTCCGCGGAACAACAGCGACAGCGGAATGTTCTTACTGGTCCATCGTGCCGCCTTGGCGAAAATCCCCGCGGCCAGAAGCGAGTCACCACCCAGAGAGAAGAAGTCGTCATCGACGCCGACGCGCTCGACACCGAAGGTCTCCGCCCAGAGCTCCGACAGCACTCGTTCGGTGACGGTGCTCGGCGCCGCGTACGTAGCCTCCGGCTCGACGCCAACCTCGAGCGCGGCGAGCGCCTTGCGGTCGAGCTTACCGTTCGGCGTCAGCGGCAACGAGTCGACGGTGACGATGCCATCGGGCACGAGATACTCAGGAAGCCGAGACCGTAGGTGATCGCGCAGTTCGTGTGTCGACAGCGGTCTCGAGGCCCCCCCAACAACGTAAGCGATGAGATGGTGCTGGCCACGATCATCCTTCCGACCCATCACCGCTGCGGTCGTAACGGCAGGGAACTCGCGTATCACCGCTTCGACCTCGCCTGGCTCCACCCGAAAGCCGCGAACCTTGATCTGGTCGTCGAGGCGGCCGAGGAACTCGACGTCGCCGTCCGAGCGATACCGGGCGAGGTCCCCGGTGCGGTACAGGCGCGCATCCGGGTTGGTGCAGAACGGGTGGGGGACGAACCGCTCGGTGGTTAGCTCCGGCCGGTTGAGGTACCCGCGGGCCAGACCGGCGCCACCGAGGTAGAGCTCACCGGGAACGCCAATGGGCACCGGCTGCCGGCTGCCGTCAAGGATGTACAGCTCGGTGTTCGCGATTGGGCGTCCGATTGGNNATTGGCACCCGATCTGTGCCCGGCTCGAATGCTCGGATCTCGTGGCACGCCGCAAACGTAGTCACCTCGGTCGGCCCGTACCCGTTGACGAGGCGCACATGCGGCAGAAACTCGATCGCCTTGGCAACGTGGTCGACGGAAAGGGCTTCGCCGCCGACGATGAGCTGTCGGATCCCGCGCAAGATTCGCCAGTCCTCGTCGATGACGGCGTTGAACACCGCTGCGGTCAACCACAGCGTGTCGACGTGTGCGGCCAGCACCGTGCCGAAGCGATCCAGCGCGAATTTCTGATCTGGGTAGACAACGCAGCGGGCCCCGTGCAACAACGCGCCCCAAATCTCGAACGTCGAGGCGTCGAAGGCCAGCGGCGCCATGTGGAGGATGGCGCCAACCTCGTCGAAGTGGACGTAGTCGACCCCGAACAGCAGGGCGATCACTGCGCGATGCTCCACCAATACGCCCTTCGGCATGCCGGTGGAACCGGAGGTGTAGACAACGTAGGCGAGGTTGTCGGGTGTCGCAATCGTCGGAGCGTCGTTTCTCGGCTCCAGCATCGGACCGTCATCGACGTCCATGCGGACCACCTGAACACGACACTGACCGACGAGATCCCGTAAAGCATCCCGGGTCACGACCACCTCGATCTGGCTGTCATCGACCATAAACGCGATGCGGGCGACCGGGTAGTCGGGATCGAGCGGTACGTACGCACCGCCCGCCTTGAGCGTCGCGAGTATCGCCACGATCGCATCAGTGGAGCGGTACAGAAGAATGCCCACGCGTACGTCCGGACCGACGCCGAGCGCGCGCAGGCGACTAGCGAGGGCGTCGGCGCGCTCGTTGAGGTCTCGGTAGGTCAGCGACACGTCGCCCTCGGTCAGCGCGATGGCGTCGGGGTGAGCAGCGGCA
>PKWD01000387.1 GCA_003131945.1 Acidimicrobiaceae bacterium | reverse complement strand
CTGAAAGTAATCCCCGGACAGGTACCGCGCCCCGACGAGATGGTCCCCGGGTGCCGCTTCGGCCCCCGGTGCGACTACGTCATCGACAGCTGTCGGACCGGACCGGTGGCCCTCGTTCCGGTGGCTGGCTCCGGCGGCCTCGCCCGCTGCATCCGACAGCAAGACCTAGCCCTGTCGGGCGTCGGCAACCTCCATGTCGAACAGGGGCTCGTCACTGCCGACATCGCCATCACGGAGCCTCTGCTCGACATCACGGCGTTGCGCATGACCTTCCCGGTCCGCACCGGCCCGCTGCGGCGCGTCACGGGGGCGGTGAAAGCGGTGGACGGCGTCGATCTGCGTGTCCCCGTGGGACGCACTCTGGGCCTTGTCGGCGAGAGCGGCTCGGGCAAGTCGACGCTCGCCCGCTTGATCCTGCGCCTCGTCGACCCCACGGACGGATCGATCGTCCTGGACGGACACGACCTCACCGAGCTCGGAGGACGCCAGCTGCGACACACACGCCGTTCCATGCAGATTGTGTTCCAGGATCCCTATTCGTCTCTCGACCCGCGCATGCGAGTGAACGAGATCGTGGGCGAACCGTTGGCGATCTACGACGGCTTGACGGGCAGCGCCCGCGACGATCGCGTAGCCGAGCTCCTCGAGCAGGTCGGCCTCGGGAGGTATGCCCTGTACCGTCGGCCGCACGAATTCTCCGGCGGCCAACGGCAGCGGATCGCCATCGCCCGGGCGCTGGCGCCGGGACCCCGGCTGCTCGTGTGCGACGAACCGGTGAGCTCTTTGGACGTGTCCACGCAGTCTCAGGTCATCAATCTGCTCACCGACCTGCAAGACCGATTGGGCCTGGCCTTCCTCTTCATCGCCCACGATCTGTCGGTCGTCCGCCACATCAGTGACCGCATCGCCGTGATGTACCTGGGACGCATCGTCGAGGAGGGCGACGCCGAGGAGGTCTACCTCCGGCCCCGCCACCCCTATACCGAGGCGTTGTTGTCGGCCATTCCCATTCCCGACGTGCACCGACCGGAGGGCAGTCACCGCATCGTGCTCACGGGCGAGGTGGCCAACCCCCTCGATCCGCCCTCGGGCTGCACCTTCCACCCCCGCTGCCCGTACGCCATGGACATCTGCACATCGGTCGAACCGCCGCCGATCACGGTGGCGGGCGGGATCACCGTCCGCTGCCACCTGCACACGAGCGGCCCCGTCCTCGACGGCGCACCGGTGACGGGACTGGTACCGCAGGGCTGAGGTGCCCAACGCGGCGCCGCTACGGCACGCGGCACACGTGCGCTGCTGACCAAGGGGATCTAACGAAGCGCCACGTCGTCGAGATACTCGTCCTTCCAGTGGGTGAAGCGCTCGGTCGGCAGCTGCAGACAATGGGTCGGTCGGAGGATGTCGACGAAGGCACGATCGTGGCTCACGGCCACGATGGTGCCCGGCCAGCGGCTGAGCATCTCCCCCACCGCCACGGTGGACGCGGGGTCGAGGTTGTTGGTGGGCTCGTCGAGGACGAGAACATTGGCTTGGCCGGCCGCCAGCATGGCCAGGCCGAGCTTGGCCCTCTCGCCTCCGGACAGGGTCACGGGCATCTGATCGACGAGCTTCCCCGACAGCCCGAAGGATCCGAGCAGGGCACGGCGCTCGGTGATCGACTTGAGGATCGAATCGTCGATGTTGTCGAGGGTCGTTCGGCTGGGATCCACCTGCTCGTGTTCCTGGGCGAAGTAACCGAGCGCCACGTTGACGCCCAGCTCCACTTCGCCGACGGTCGGTGCCTGCACCCCGGCCAGGCATCGCAGCAGGCTCGACTTGCCGGCCCCGTTGCGGCCGATGACCACGACCCGGTCACCGCGTCCGAGCGAGAAGGTGACACCCTTGAGAACGGGTGCCGCTCCGTAGGAGACCCCCAGACGCGAGGCGGTGAGCGGGGTGGCCGCCGAACGTCGGGGCTCGGGCAGCGTGAAGCGGGTTTTGCGTTCCCGCTTGTCGACGACGGTGCGTGTCGACTCCAGGCGTCCGACGCGCGTGTCGAGGGAGCGGGCGATGCGGGCCCGGCGCACGGTGCTTCCCCGCATCGAGTCGGCCAGAGTCGTGAGCCGGTTGATCTCGCGTCCTTCGAGAGTGGCCGATCGCTCCCGCTGGGCCTGGTCGGCCGCCAGCTGGACCCGGTAACTCGTGTAGGTCCCCTTGTACTCCCGCAACGAGGCGTCGGCCAGATGCAGCACTTTGGTGATGGCCTGGTCGAGAAGCTTGATGTCGTGGCTGATGACCAGGAGGGCGCCGCTGAAGTTCTCGAGCTCGTCCATGAGCCACTTCTTGGCCCCGAGGTCGAGGTGGTTGGTGGGNNTTGGTGGGCTCGTCGAGGACCATGATCTCGGGTTGCTGGAACAGGACCCGGACGAGGTCGAGCCGGCGGCGCTGACCGCCCGAAAGATCGGCGATGTCTTCGAGCAGGAGGTCCTGGCGCAGACCGAGGCCGTCGGACAGACGGGCGATCACACCTTCCACCTCGTAGCCGCCGTTCTCCCTGAACTGCTCCTCGAAATCGGAGAACCGCTCGATGGCGTCGGTCGTCGGATCCTTCTCCATTTCCCGGCGGGCCCGCGTGAGCCCGTCGTCGAGCACATCGAGACCGCGGGCGGACAACACGTGGGAGAAGCCGGTGGAATCGAGGCCCAACCCCTGAGGAGTGGGGACCTGGGGGAGGAATCCGACGGTGCCCCGGGTACGGGCATTGCCGCTCACCCGCACGCCGGGTGCGGGCACGCCGAGAACGGCCGACACGAGGGTCGACTTGCCGGTGCCGTTGCNNCATGCGCCTGTTGATCGCGATGATGAAGCACGAGACCAACACCTTCTCGCCGGTGCCGACGGTGAAGGAGGCGTCGCGCAGCAGGACCCGGCTGCCGATCTCGATGGTGAGTGAGGATCCGGCGATCATGGTTCCGGGACGCGGGGCGGCGCCTGTCGTCCCCGGTTGACGCCTATGAGGCGCGCCGCTGAGGCTGGCGCTTGCGACCGTGCACGGGCGGACGGCGGCGGCGGCGTTGCGCCGCCGAGCGACCCGAACTGGCGACGTCACCCCGAGCGGCGGGGACCGGAGTCCGCGCCGGCCGCGGTTGACGGCGCGACACGTCGGTGCCACCCGTCGGCAGAGACGACAGGTCGGGACCGACGATCCCACCCTGTACGCCGAGATCGCGCTGCAGTTGCTTCACGGCCTTGGTCTTGTCGGGCGTCACCAGCGACACCACGATTCCCGTGGCGCCGGCGCGCGCCGTGCGGCCCGAACGGTGGACGTAGTCCTTGGCGTCGGCCGGGGGATCGAAGTGGACGACGGCGGCCACCCCGTCGACATGGATGCCGCGGGCGGCGACGTCGGTGGCCACCAGGGCACCGGCATGGCCGGCGGCGAAAGACGACAGCGCCCGTTCCCGCTGGGCCTGGCTGCGATCTCCGTGAATGGCCACAGCCCGCACACCGCGGGCGATGAGCTGACGGGCCGTGCGGTCGGCCGAGTGACGTGTCCGGCAGAAGACGATGGTGGGACCCGACACCACGGCGATCTGCGCCGTCATCTCGGCGCGATCGGTGGATTCGACGCGCCAGAAGTAGTGCTCGGTATTGGCGTCCTCTTCGGCGCTGCCGACCAGTTCGTGGCGGACCGGGTGACGCTGGTAGCGACGCACGAGGACATCGACGGCGCCGTCGAGGGTGGCCGAGAACAGAAGCGTCTGACGGGTGTCGGGCGTCTGGTCGAGCAGACGGCGGACGTCGGGGAGGAATCCCATGTCGGACATGCGATCGGCTTCGTCGACGACCACGATCTGGACGGCATCGAGGCGGATATGCCGTCCTTCGATGAGGTCGGCGAGACGGCCCGGACAGGCCACGGCGATGTCGACGCCACGGGTGAGCGCCTTGATCTGTCGGTCGTAGCCGACGCCGCCGTAGAAGGTGGCCACGCGCTTGCCCCGGACGTTGGCCAACGTGGCCAACTCCGAGGCGACCTGCGAGCAGAGCTCACGCGTCGGGGTGAGGACCAGGACCTGTGGCTGCCGGGGCTTGGCCGGAGCCTTGTCGAGACGGGCCACCACGGCGACGCCGAAGGCCAGGGTCTTGCCCGAGCCCGTGGGGGCCTTGCCACAGAGGTCACGACCGGCGAGGGCGTCGGGGATGGCCACGGCCTGGATCGGGAACGGCTCGGTGATCGAGCGGCGGGCCAGAGCGGCCACGAGGTCAGACGGGACGCCGAGATCGGCGAAAGAAGGGGGCATGATCGCGCTTTCGTGCGGAGGAGGAATACCTGCCGCGACGACTCGCGTATCAGGACGGCTCACAGCTTAGCGGGTAAGGGGGCCCTTCCTGACCATGGCGTCAATCCACCGTCACCAGCGTGCCGTAGGTCAGGTAGGGCCAGACGAAGGCGGCCGGCCCCAACGGTAGCTCGACGCAGCCGAGACTCTGGGGAGTTCCGTAGCTGGCCCGGGCTATGTAGTGCACGGCATCGCTCCCGTTGAAATAGGCCACGAACTGCACGGGATCGGCGTAGTGGGCCCCGTCGGGGTCCGTCCCCGTCATGATCTGGGCCCGCAGGCGCTCGTAGACCGGGAATGTCCCCTGCTGGGTCGGTACCCCCGCTCCCCCCGTGTTAGCGGCCGAGACGTTCACGATCGCCCCGTCGTGCCAGACCACGAGGGTCTCGGGGATGTTTTCACTGGCCACGGCATAGGTGTAGCCGTAGGGATTGGCTCCGGCCGCCGGATCGGCTGCCGCCGCCTGGAGGTCGGCTGTCTCGGCCGCCGACATAGCGCCGTTGAGAGGAAGTCCGACGTGGGCCTCGAAGGCCGTGATGGCGCCTCGCAAGACCACGGTGTCCTGGCCCGGGGCCCACATGCGCTTGAGGGCGGAGGGCGTGGTCTGCCACCGCCAGATGAATCCGGACGGCGTCCACTCGAGCGGGAGGTAGCCGAGAATGGCGAGCAGCTCCTGCTGGCCGAGGACGCTCGACACGGGGGCGGTCTGGCCGTACGCCACCCAGTAGCCGCCGGGTCGGGACGCCATGCCGACGGCGGGGGCCTCGACCGATCCGCCGGTACCTGAGCCTTCGAAAGGTGCGTCGCCGAAGGAAAAGATCCCGCCGTCGGACGCCACCGTCCAGTAGCCGCCCCCGTCGGAGGTGGCGGCCATACCCACCATGGGCTCGTCGAGCGCATGACCGCCCATGGAACCATGGAAGGCGGCGTCGCCGAAGGCGAAGATCCCGCCGTCGGACGCCACCGTCCAGTAGCCGCCCCCGTCGGAGGTAGCGGCCATACCCACCATGGGCTCGTCGAGCGCATGACCGCCCATGGAACCATGGAAGGCGGCGTCGCCGAAGGCGAAGATCCCGCCGTCNNCCGCCGTCGGACGCCACCAGCCAGTAACCGCCGCCGTCGGGCGAGGCCGCCATACCCACCACCGGAGCGGCCAAAGGGATCCCGACGAGGGATCCGTGGTTGGCGGCATTGCCCTCCGTCGTCACGGCGCCGGCAGAGCTCACCGTCCAGTAACCGCCGCCGTCGGGGGTGGACACGATGCCGGCCACGGGGCCCGCTGGCCGCGCCCCGCTGGCCACGGCCGCCGAGGTCCCGAATCCCATCACTGCGTTGGACCCCGGAGGTGGTGTGGACGCTCCGGCCGGGCGCGGTAGCCCGACGACACTGGCCGACAGGACGACCACGAGAAGCGCCAGAATCACCCGACGGGGGACGTCGGGCGACCGGACGGCATTGTCGGCCCGGCGAAAGATGCACCAACCCGTCATGTGCTCTCCTGAAATCGGTCGACCGCAGACCCCTGTCGGGTGCGCCGGGAGGGACCGTTGACAGCGCACGATAGTCCGACGGCGCCATCGTGGAATGGCACGACGGGGCCCATTCCGAGTTTCTTTTCTGCCCCACCGACATGTCGCTCGACGTGGTCGTGGCGCCGCCGTGTGACGGTCGTATCGTGGGCTTCCATGTCCACCGATCTCCGGTCCACCGATCTCTGTTCCCATGAGCTGCGGGCCCGACACTCGGCTGAGGCGCCGACGCGGCCAGGCGCGGTGAGGCCATGACAGCGCGTGACCGGCCGGTGGCATTCGTCACCGGTGCCAGTCGGGGGATCGGTCGGTGCGCGGCCATTGCGCTCGCCCGGGCCGGGTGTGACGTCGTGATCAGCGCCCGCACCGTCCACGAGGGAGAGGGGCGGGCGGAGACCGCCACGGGCTCCGTGGTGTTGCCGGGCAGCCTCGACACAACGGCGACCGAGATCTCGGCCACCGGAGCCCGGGCCCACGCAGTGGCCATGGACCTCCTCGATCGTGCGTCGGTGGAGGCGGCCGCCGTCGCCGCCATCGGGATATGGGGTCGTCTCGACGTCCTGGTGAACAACGCCATCTATCAGGGTCAGGGGCCGATGCAACGCCTGGGCGAGCTGTCGATCGACGACGCCGCCACGACGATCACCGCCGACTACCTCCATCAGCTTCTCCTCATCCAACGGGTGTTGCCGGTGATGCTCGGCCGTGGCGGGGGAAGCGTCGTCACCATGAGCTCGGGGACGGCGTATCTCGATCCCCCGGGTCCCACCGGCCAAGGCGGATGGGGTGTGGCCTACGCGGCGGCCAAGGCGGCGGTGACCCGCATCGTCCCTATCCTCCACGTCGAACACGGTGGCGACGGCATCCGCGCCTTCAACGTCGACCCCGGCTTCGTTGTGAACGAGAGGATGCGGGCCACAACCGGGGCGGGACAATTCACCGACGCCGGGTTCCGCGGCGTGCCACCGGAGGTTCCCGGAGCCGTCGTGGCGTGGCTGGCCACCGATCCCGCCGCCGACCGCTACGCCGGGACGGTGGTGCAGGCCCAGAAGGTGTGTCGGGATCTCGGGCTCGTTCCCGGATGGCCGGCCGCCGGGTGAATGGCCGCGACACCGGCGGCCGAACCCGAAAGCGGACTACTCGGTGTGACAGGCGGCGGCCGGTGACGGTGGCACGTCGAGGGCGGGATTGCGGGGAAAGAAACCGACGGGGGCCAACGAGAATCCGGTGTACTCCACCGGCATGACGGGCCAGTCCTCGGGTCGCGGGATGTGGGTGGCGCCGAAGGTGTACCACAGGACGATGTCCTGGTCGACGATGGAACGGTCGGCCGCCGTCCACCGGGGCAGGCCGTCCCCCCCGCTGTGCTGGTTCGGGTAGTCGCCCCCGGCGCGCCTTTCATCGGAGGCGAAGGGGGTGACCCAGAGGTTGCGGGTGGTGAAGCCGGCGCGCCGGCCGACGCTCGAATCCTCGGCGGCCAGGAGGGTCGGGGTCGAGCCGGGCACGAGCTTGTAGGCGACGGGCTCGCCCAACCGGTTGAGAGAGCTGTTGTTGACCACCTTCCAGCATCGGCTCCGGCCGGGGTCGACGACGCGCCGGGCCTCCTGCTCGGTCCGCAGCAGGGTGGCCACCGACTCGAAGGCATTCGACCACGGGTTGTCCGGCCCCGGTGCCACGGGCCGCGCCTCCATCTCGTAGACGGAGTTGGCGGGCCCGTCGACCTCCATGTCCATGCGCATGTTGAAGAGGTGCTGATGGAAGGGCGCCGCCAGTTGGGGGGCGATCATGTTGGCGAACCGTGGTTTCTCGTTCGGGGCCACGGCCATGGTCGACAGGATCCCTGTCATCTTGACTTCGAACTGGATGGAGCCGTCGAGGTAGAAGTACCAGAAGAACCCGTACTCGTAGTTGCCCACGGTGGCGATCGAGCTCACCACCAGGCGACGCGACCGGCGCACCTCGGTGCGTCCCGAACGCGGGTCGCTGTGCTTCCACAGCATCCCGTAGTCCTCCTCGTGCACGCAGATGGCATTGGGGATCGTGTAGGGCTTGCCCTGCTCGCTCGTGAAGACGGCGTCGAAGTAGTGGATGACGCCGAGGCAGTCGCAGCCGAGGGCGAGCGAGTTGACCATCCGGCCAAGGCCCCACTCGCCGGCGTCGAAGGCGTTCTTCCAGCCGTGCATGGGACCGGGGTCCCCGTAGGGCACCACCATCTCGCTCACGGCGGCCCGGTAGAAGATGCTGCGGATGCGACCGTCGTCCTCGTAACCGACGTCGTGCAGGACGAGACCTTCGACGGGGTCCATGGAGACCCGCATCGACCAGCGTTGCCAGCGCACCAGGTTGCCCTCGACCTCGTAGCTCGGTCCCTCGGGCTGGACGATCTCAAGGGGCTTGAGATCGAGACGCAGGGGACCGTTGTCCTCGGGGTAGTAGCTGCCCTTCTCGGGGGGAATGGGCACCACGCCGGTGTCCAGGATCTCGAGCACCTCACCGCGGGCCATGTCGACGAAGCCGATGACACCTTCCACCGGCCGGGCGTAGCCGTTGTCCTCGGGCGACTCCCGGACATAACAGAGGCAGCGGCAGATCCGGCGCCCGGCCTCGTGGGCGATGTCGAACGACCCGGCCGGCCAGGGGTCGATCTGCACGGTGTCGAGATCCTCGATGCCGCGCCGGCGCATGGCCGCCTGCCACTCGGGGTTCTCCTTCAGGGCGATGATGGCGCGCAGCGACTCCTCGAACAGCAGGCCCGGGCGCATCCCTTCCACCTCGACGAACGACCGCACCTCCCCACTCGTCACCGACACCACGATCTCGATGACGTGCGCCTCGGGACCGGCGACCATGATCGTGCGCACCAGTCGGTCGACCGGGTCGCCGGCGGTGAAGCCCCGGACACTGGCCTTCGGCGGCTCCTCGAGACCCACATAGGCAAAGCGCCAGCTGTCGGCGAAGCGGGCGTCGCCGCGGACGATGGCCACGGCCGCCTTGATCTCCGGCGCCGTGAGCGCCTCCAGCGGATGCCCGGTACTTGTCGTTACAGTCACTGTCAC
>PKWD01000237.1 GCA_003131945.1 Acidimicrobiaceae bacterium | reverse complement strand
CGCCGACCCGGCGACCGCCGTCCCGGCCACGAGCACCGGGGCCGTGGCCACGAGGACCAATCCCACGATCGACGCGGCAAGGGCGATGGCCAGACCACGTCGTGCCTGAGCTCGCATCACGTCACTCCTTCTCGGTTCGGCGGCGCCCTCTTTGCGGCGTCGGGCGCATTGTCGTGAACACCGGGGGGTGCGCCGCAGTAACCAGACGCAGACGACGGACGACGGAGGGCGACGACCATGAGAATCATCACCGAACGACCCATCCTGAGCGGCGGGGCCCGCACCAGGGGTCGGAGCCGGCGGCTCTTCGTCCTGCTCTCACTCGGTGCCATCGCATGGGTGACAGTGGGTGCCGCCGCCATGGGTACGGCGTCGGCGGCCACCCCCACTGTGCAGGTGGGTACCAATGCCACCTTCGGCCCCATCTTGACCACCAGCTCCGGGATGGCGCTCTACACCCTCAACACCGACCACAACGGCCAGAGTACGTGCCACGGCTCGTGCGCCGCGGTATGGCCGCCGTTGAATATCCCCGCCGGCACCGTTGCGACGGGTGGACCGGGCGTCACGGGCACGGTCGGCGCCGCCACGCAGTCGAACGGCACCTTGCAGGTCACCTATAACGGCTCCCCGCTGTACACGTTCGTGAGCGACACGGCACCTGGACAAGTCACCGGCGATGGTGTCACCGGCTTCTTCGTCGTTGTTGTGAGCCCGACGACGACCACGACGACGGCAGGAGCGGCACCACCCTCCGGCACCGCACCCCCCACCGGCACTTCGGCCACGCCGGCACCGGCGGCCACTTCGTCGGGACCGGCGCCGTCGACAGCGTCGTCGGGGGCGCCCGCTTCGGCGGCCACATCCGCCACCCCCGGCGCGCTCGCCTTCACGGGCGCCGGACCAGGGCTCATGTGGCTGGTCGTGCTGGGTCTGCTCCTCCTGGGCCTCGGTGCTCTCCTAGCCTTCATACCGATTCCCGAGGAAAACGTTGCGCCGGCAGGCCTTGACTGACTCGACGGCATGACAAGGTGGCGGTCCTGAGCTCGATCCGCCTCACCGTCCGGGTCCACCCCCGAGCGTCGCGCCAGCGGCGGAAATGGGACGGGACGCGTCTCGAGTTGTGGATCCGCCAACCGCCCGTCGAGGGCGCCGCCAACGCCGCCACCGTCGACGAGGTCGCTCGTTGGCTCGGCGTCCAGCGGCGCCTGGTGCACATCGTGTCGGGCCAGGCGTCGCCGACGAAGGTCCTCGAGATCGAGGGAGTCGTCGTGCTTCCTGCGCCGGACGTCTCTTCCTGACCCCACCACAGCACGGGTGGAGCTCCTATGGCTGGGCCCGCTCGGGCAGGGCGTAGAAACGGCGGGCGTTGGCCCCGGCCACACGGGCCAAGGTGCCGTCGGACACTCGCCCCTCGTTGTGGGCGAGAAGCTCTGATGTGGCGTGCGGCCATGCCCCGTCCCAGTGCGGGTAGTCACTGGCGAACATGATGCATTCGTCACCGAGCATCTCCACCACGTAGGGCACGCTCTTCTCATCGGGTTCGCAGGTGACGACGATGTTCCCCGCCGCCACGTACTCGGCCGGGGGTTTGCACCACCCACCGGGTATCCAGTCGCCGCGCGACTCGTAGTGTTCGTGCAGGCGCTCCATGAACCACGGCAGCCAGCCGACCCCTGCTTCGAGGAACGCCACCCGGAGGCTCGGGTGACGGTCGAAGACGCCGCCGCTCACGAGAGCCGTCATGGCCGTCATCTGATCGAAGGGGAAGCTGATGCAGTGGACCTGGATGTAATTGGTGAAGCGGTCGACCCCGATCTTGGGCAGGTGGATCCCCGGTGCTCCGTGGACACCGAGGGCCATGCCCATGTCGGCCGCCGCCGCGTAGGAAGGGTCGAGGTCGCCATGATCGAGGNNGATCGAGGTTGCGGGTCTTCAGGGCCGGGGGCACCACCGTGCAGACGAGGCCGAGCTCCCTGGCCTCGGTCATGACGGCGATGGCGTCGTCGCCGTGCTCGATGGGCACAACGGCGGCGGCGAAGAGCCGTCCGTCACTACGGGAGCAGAAGTCCGCCGCCCAGGTGTTGTAGATGCGGGCCACCGCTAATCCGAGAGCGGGGTCCTCGATGGTGGGGACACACAGCCCGAAACTCGGGAACATCACCATGGCGTCGATCCCGTCGACATCGGCGTTGGCCAGCACACCGGCCGGCGATCCGGGATCCACGCCGGGCGCGTCGGTCATGCCGTTCTGTGGCGGGCAGCCCGCACCGGGACCTTCGTAGTAGGGATAGGGCCGGCCTTCGACGAGGACGCCCAGACGGGTGTCGGTCCGGATGCCTATCTGATCGGGGAACCTCGTCATGAGCTCGCCGAACAACGACGGTGGCTCGATCATGTGGGCGTCGGCGTCGACGATCTCGACCCCCGTCGCCATCACGCCCTCTTCTCGTCGAAGACGATGACGCTGCGCACGACCTCGCCCGCTTCCATGGCCCGGAAGGCGTCGTTGATGTCGTCGAGGCCGATCCGCCTGCTGACCATGCTCTCGGCGTCGATGGTTCCCCGGGTGACCATGTCGACCATGGAGGGAAAGTCGCGGTCGGGGTCGGTGGAGCCGTAGACGCAGCCGATGAGGGTCTTCGCCCCCACGAAGAGCTCGAAAGCCGAGAACGAAACCTGTTCGGCGGGCGACCCCGCCCCCACCAGCACTGCCGTTCCCCCCCGGCGCGCCGCCTCGAAGGCCAGACGGATCGTCGGTGCCCGGCCCACCACTTCGAAGGCGTAGTCCACGCCCAACCCGTTCGTCAGGGCCTGGATGCCGGCCACGGCGTCCTCGCTCGACGAGTCGATCACGTGGGTGGCTCCCATGGCCTTCGCCGCCGCCAGCTTGGCCGCCATGTGGTCGACGGCCACGATGGTCGACGCCCCCGACAGACGCGCCCCCTGGATCACCGACAGGCCCACGCCACCGCAGCCGATCACGGCCACCGTCGTCCCGGGTTCGACCCCGGCCGTGTGCCACACGGCACCGATCCCGGTGGACAGCGCGCAACCGACCAGCGCGGCCAGCTCGAGGGGGGCGGCGCGGTCGACGGGGACGACCTGGCGCTCGGGGACGAGGGTCTCCTCGGCGAAGGTGGCCGTCCCCAGTCCGCGGATCAACTTGGCTCCGCCTACGGACGCGTAGGGCCCGCCGATCGACTCGGCCATGCCGACGTTGCACAACATGGGTTGTCCGGCCAGGCACCAGAAGCAGCGCCGGCAGGGCGGCATCCAGGTGAGAACCACATGGTCGCCGACGGCCACACGGGTGACGGCCGAGCCGATCTCCGCCACCACTCCCGAGCCTTCATGGCCGAGCACGGTGGGGAACATGAAGGGGATGGTCCCGTTCTGCACCGAGAGGTCGGAGTGACAGACGCCACTGGCGGCCATCCGGACCCTCACATCACGGGGCCCCACCGGTTCGAGGGTGATCTCCTCGACCTCAAAGGGTGCCCCGACCTCGCGCAACACCGCGGCGCGCACCGTGCCCGGCGACGACGTGGTCATGACGCCAGCGCCGCACCGGGAACGGTCACCGTGTCGGTGTCGCGCCCCGATCTGAGAACGGCGCCCGGCAAGGCCCCGGTGAAGGTCCCCGCCCGCACGATCCCGGTGCCGTTCACGAGGACGTGCTCGATGCCCTCGGCCTCGGCATAGAGCCGGCTGGCTCCCCCGGGCAGATCGGCCCGGGTGCGCTCGGGGAGCTGGCCCACGCGCTCGGGATCGAAGATGACCATGTCGGCGAAGGAACCCGGGGTGAGGCGGCCCCGGTCACGCAGCCCGTAAAGGCGGGCGGGCACCTCGGTCAACTGGTGAACCGCCTCTTCCCACGACAGGAGGTGGCGTTTGCGCACCCCCTCGCCGAGCAGCGACGTCGAATAGATGGCCCCGCACATCACATCGAGATGGGCTCCGGCGTCGGATCCGCCCACCACGGTGCGCCGGTCGCGCCACACGTCAGCTTTCAAGGTCCAGTCCTCCTCGGATTCGGGAATGGGTGGCCGCAGCCCGGTACGCAGGTGGTCGGCGATGACGATATCGAGCAGCGCGTCGAACGGCTCCTGGCCCCTCTGCGCTGCCACCTCACCTACCGACCGACCCTCGTACTGCTTGTTCTCGGGCGCGAAGGTCTCGTCGATCAGCAGCATCTGCCAGTTGGCCAGGGCCCCGATGATGCCGGCCTCTTTGGACCGGGCCCCCTCATCGAGGCGACGGCGAACGGCGGGATCCGACAGCTGCCGGATGCGCTCGGGCACAGACACGGCGAACAGCTCCCGCCAGCCGGGCAGCCCGTCGATGATGGCCCCGTGCTCGAAGGAGAGGCGGATCTTCATCGAGTGCGGCAGCGTCAGCGCCACCACTGTGGCCCCGCGCTCGGCCGCCGTGGTCGAGGCCGCCAGCTGGTGCTCGAGGCCGCTGCGGTTCATGGCCGAGACGCCGAGGACGTTCCAGTTGACCGGGCGGTCGGCCAGGAGCGAGAGCGTGGCCATGAGGTCGACCTCGTCGTCACTGAAGCCGTTCAGGCATCCGGGGACGATGATCTCGAGCGTGGTGCCGTCATGATCGCCCACCGCCGTGCACAGCGCCTCGATCTCGGCCCTGGTCGCCGAACGCGAAGGGACGGGAGAGCCGTCACCGTCGTTGTGGGTGTGGGCCTGGGAGGTGGAGAAACCGAGGGCCCCCTCTTCGATCGACCGGTGCAGCATGGCCACCATGGCGGCCGTCTGCTCCTCGGTGGCCGACGATCCCACCGCCGCCTCGCCCATGACGCAGCGGCGCACGGCCGAGTGCCCGACGAGGAAACCGGCATTCACCCCGATGAGGCCGTCGAGACGATCGAGCCAGTCGCCGAACGACGACCACGACCAGTCGAGTTGCTCGAGCGATGACAGGGGCATGCCTTCGACACGCGCCATCATCCGGGCCAGGTAGTCCGAGTGCGCCGGACCGGACGGCGCCAGGGAGAAACCGCAGTTACCGCCGATGACGGTGGTCACGCCGTGCAGCGGCGAAGGGCTGGCCGACGGATCCCATGTCAGCTGGGCGTCGTAATGGGTGTGGAGATCGACGAAGCCCGGCGCCACGTAGAGGCCGTCGGCGTCGATCACGGTGCGGGCCGTGTCGTCGGTGTCGCCCACGGCCACCACCCGTCCGCCGTCGACGGCGACATCGGCGCGCCGCCGGGGGGCGCCGGTGCCGTCGATCACCGTGCCGCCGCTGATCAGAAGGTCGAGCATGTGGTGTCCTCCATCAGGGTGTCGCCCCGGTATGAGGCGACGCCGTGGGTCACGAGGCCGGGAACCGCAGGACGGTACGGGGCCGGGTGAACGCCCGCATGCCCTCGGGCCCGAGCTCGACCCCGTAGCCCGATTGCTTCCAACCCCCGAAGGGGGCCCGGTGGTCCATGGCCGATGTGCCGTGGGCGTTCACGAACACCGTCCCCGCCTGGAGGCGGCCGACGACGACGTCAGCCACGGCCTCGTCGGCCGTCCAGATCGAGGCGCACAGCCCGAAGGGTGTGGCGTTGGCCCGCTCGACCGCCTCGTCCAGGGTCCGGTAGCCGAGCACGGGAAGCGCCGGCGCGAACTGCTCGTCGCACACGATGGAATCGTCGTCCGCTGCGCCTTCCACGATGGCCGGTGACACGAGGTAGCCACCGGCACCGGCGTCCTCCTCGCGTAGGCGGGCCGGGCGGTGCACCCGGGCACCGGCCGCCTCGGCCTGGGCCAGCATGGCCTCCACGCGATCACGCGCCTGGGGCCGGTGGACGGGACCCATGGTGACGTCGTCGGCCAATCCGTCACCCACCACCTCGGTGGCCACCCGGGCCACGAGGGCCTCGACCACGGCGGCGACCTTGTCCTCGGGGACATAGAGCCGCTTGATGGCCATGCAGACCTGGCCGCTCGTGATGAAAGCGGCCTCGACGATCTTGGACACGAGCGTGTCGTCGATCTCGACATCGGGGGCGATCACGGCCGGGTCGTTGCCGCCGAGCTCGAGGACGACAGGGGTGAGCCCGTAGGAGGCGCCGGCCATGACGGCCCGCCCGGTGGGCACCCCGCCGGTGAACGAGACCATGTCCACATCGCGGTGGGCCACGAGGGCCTCGCCGAGCTCGGCGCCGGGGCCGTTGACGGCGTTCACGACTCCCGCAGGGAGCGCCTCGGCTATGGCCGCGGCCACGGCCAACACGGCGCCCGGGCAGGTGGGAGGGGCTTTCACCACCACCGTGTTCCCGGTGAGCAGGGCCGGCAGGAGCTTGTTCCCGAGGACCGAGACGGGCCAGTTGAAGGGCAGGACACAGGCCACCACGCCGTAGGGGACGTACTCGACCGTCGTCCGCCGACCACCGCCGCCCTTCAGGGACCGGGCCTCCAAGGCGTCGGCGGCCAAGGGGGCGAAGGCGCCGGCCATACCGCCGATGGTGCCGGCATCGAACTGGGCCTCCCACAGGACCTTGCCGTGTTCGCGGGTGAGCAGGCGGGCCAGGTCCGAGGCGCCCACCACGGCTCCGGCGGCGGCGGCCGCCTTCCCCACCATCTCGGCCCGCTCGGAGTGCGACAGCGCCGCCCATGCCGGCGCCGCCGCCGCCGCCGCGGCCACGGCCGCGTCCACCTGCGCCATCGACGCCGACGGGCCGTCGAGGACGACCTCGGCCGGTCGCACCGGGTTGGTGACCGGGTAGGTCCCTTCTCCGCCCGGCACCACCTCGCCGTCGATGACCAGTCCGATGCTGTCGCCCACTGCAATCCCTCCCCCGACGCCGGCTCGGCGTCGTGCCCGACTGACCGTGTCGTTTCTGCCGCTCCCGTCCGGAGAACGGCGTTCTCCGGGATGATAGTTTCCCTACCCGATGACAGCAGGGGCGGTCGGGGGCGTAGGGACTCTGGCGCCACGACCGACGGTGGCGCACGATCTGGTGGAGGCCGCCCGCGCTCTCATGTGGGAGACCGGTGCGCCGGTGTTCACGGTCGACCACGTGGTGGCGGCGGCCGGGACCTCGCTCAAAAGCTTCTACCGCTGCTTCGAGTCGAAGGACGAGCTCCTGGTGGCGTTGTTCGAAGACGACGCCCGGCGCGGCGCCGAGGCGCTGGCCACGGCCGTCGACCGCTACGACGATCCGGTGGCGCGGGTGCGTTGCGCGGTGGAAGGCCTGTTCGGGTTCATCACGGTCGACGGCCGGCTCCCCTACGCCGCCGCCCTTGTCCGCGAGCACCTGCGGCTGTCCGAGTCACGGCCCGACGAACTGCGGGCCGTGCTCCAGCCCTTCGTCGACATCTTCCGTGTGGAGCTGGACAACGCCGGGCGCAGCGGGGCGATGGCGGTGACCGACGCCGGGCGGACGGCGCGGACACTGTTCCATCTGGTGGTGTCGCACCTCCACGCTCTCATCTGTCACCAGATCGAGGAGTCCCCCACCGACGTGGCCGACGACCTGTGGGCGTTCTGCGCCGCCGCGCTCCGTCCATGAAGACCGGGCCACAAACAGCGACGGTGACGGGGCCGGTGCACCGGCGATGACCGTTCTGCTGCCCGACCCGGAGCCGCGGGCCATCGGGGTGCCGGTCATCTCGGTGGATGACCATCTCATCGAGCCCCCCGATCTGTTCGTAGGCCGGGTGCCCTCGGCCCTGGCCGACAGGGCACCGAAGGTCATCGAGAACGAGGAGGGAGTGCAGTACTGGCACTTCGAAGGAAGGACCTACCCGAACATCGGCCTCAACGCGGTGGCGGGACGGGCCCGCGACACATGGAGCATGGACCCGTCGCGCTTCGACGAGATGCGGCCGGGATGTTTCGACATCCACGCCCGGATCGCCGACATGGACATCAACGGCATCTGGGCGTCGTTGTGCTTCCCCTCTCTCGTGGCCGGGTTCTGCGGGGCCGTGTTCAGCCGAGCGGAGGATCCCGAGCTCGGAGTGGCCTGCATGCGGGCCTGGAACGACTGGCACCTCGACGTCTGGGCCGGGACCTATCCCGACCGGATCATCCCGTTGCAGCTGCCCTGGTTGGCCGACACCGCCGTGGCCACCGCCGAAGTACGGAGCAACGCCGAGCGGGGTTTCAAGGCAGTGAGCTTTCCCGAGTTCCCCTCGGCTCTGGGATTCCCGTCCATCTTCTCGGGGGACTGGGATCCCTTCTTCGCCGCCTGCGAGGAGACCGAGACCATCATCAACATGCACATCGGATCGTCCTCCAAGATGCCCTCGACCTCACCGGACGCACCGCCAGCAGTCGGTTCGACCTTGACGCACACCAACGCCACGTTCTCCATGGTCGACTTCCTCTTCTCGGGCGTCTTCGTCCGCTTTGCCGGCTTGAAGGTGGCGTACTCGGAGGGCCAGATCGGTTGGATCCCCTACATCCTCGAGCGGGCCGACAAGGTCTGGGAGGAGAACCGCGGCTGGGGCGGTGTGGCCGACATCGTCCCCGAGAAGCCCTCGATGTATTTCCACCGCCAGATCTACGGCTGCTTCTTCGACGACGCCCACGGGCTGCGCTCCGTCGACGAGATCGGTGCCGACAACATCACCTACGAGTCCGACTACCCCCACTCCGACTCGACCTGGCCCCACACCAAAGAGATCGCCGAACGCCAGATGGCCCACCTGGACGACGAGACCAAGTTCAAGATCGTCCGCGGTAACGCCATCAAGCTCTTCGGGCTCGACTACCTGGCCTCCTAGGCCGGCTCCGGGCCACGCGAGCGCACGGCGGGGGATCGGACGGCGGGGGAGGCACGTGGATCTGCGCTATTCCGAGGCCGAGGAGAGGTTCCGCTCCGAACTCCGGGCCTGGCTTGCTGACGTCGTTCCCCGCCTCGGGCCGAAGGTCTCGGCTCTCGACTGGCCCGCCCGTCGCGTCTACGACACGACCTTCCAGCGGATGCTCTATGACGCCGGCTATGCCGGGATCGACTGGCCCGTCGAGGGCGGCGGTCGCGCCGCCTCTCCTGTCGAGCACCTGATCTACCTCGAAGAGCTCGAGCGGGCCCACGCCCCTTATGTCGGCGTGAACTTCGTCGGCCTCCTCCACGCCGGACCGACCATCGTCGTCGAGGGCACCCCCGAACAACGGGCCCGCTTCCTGCCGCCCATCCTGCGGGGCGACGAGGTCTGGTGCCAGGGCTTCTCCGAGCCCGGGGCGGGGAGCGACCTGGCGTCGCTGCGGACGAAGGCCGTGCGTGACGGCGACGAGTACATCGTCACCGGATCGAAGATCTGGACCTCCCACGCCGAAGTGGCCGACTACTGCGAGCTCCTCGTCCGCACCGGCGACGAGGATTCCCGCCATCGCGGCATCACCTGGCTGGCCATGCCCATGGACCGGCCCGGTATCGACTTCCGACCTCTGAAGACCATCGCCGGCTCGACCGAGTTCGGCGAGCTCTTCCTCGACGGCGTCCGCGTGCCCGTGGCCAACCGCATGGGCGACGAGAACGACGGTTGGCGCGTGACGATGGTGACCCTGTCGTTCGAGCGCGGGACTGCGTTTGTGAGTGAGGTTCTCCAGTCGATGGAGTTTCTCCGTGAGCTGCGCGCCTTGGCCCAGCGCACCGGCGCCTGGTCCGCCGGGGACGTCCGTCGTCGGATGGGTCATCTCGGCGCCGAGCTCGACGCCCTGTGGGCGCTGGCCCGGCGCAACGTCTCCCAGGCCGCCCGCACCAGCGTCCCCGGCGTCGGCGGCTCGGTCTACAAGTTGGGCCTCTCCGAGATCCGGCAGCGGATCGGCGAGTTCGGCATGGACCTGATCGACGGTGCCGGCCTGTCCTGGGACGAGCTCGACGGTCTCGACGGTCGTGGTCCCATCGGCAACGCCGAGCTCGTGAACACCTGGGTCCACGGTTTCTCCCGCACCATCGCCGCCGGTACCTCCCAGATTCAGCGCAACATCATCGCCGAGCGGATCCTCGGCCTTCCGAAGGGTTAGAGAGCCATGGACTTCGAGCTCTCCGAGGACGAGGCCGCCCTGGCCGACGGGATCCGCAGTCTCTGCGCCGGCCGCTTCCCTCTGGAGCGCCTGCGGGCCGCCGAAGATGGCGACGGTCTGCTCGACACCGAAGCCTGGTCCGAGTTGGCCGAGGCCGGGGTCTTCTCCCTGCAGGTGCCCGAAGCGGCCGGCGGTGTCGGCCTCGGTATGGCCGCCGCCGCCGTCGTCTTCGAAGAGCTCGGCCGGGCTCTCGTCCCCGGGCCCCTGCTGGCCACCCATCTGGCCGCCGGCCTGCCCGGGTCGGTGACCGTCGACGGCGCCGCCGACGGCAAGACCGTCGTCGGGGCCGTCCGCCGTCCGCCGTCGACGGGGACCGGAGTCTTCGTTCCCACCCTCGTCGCTCACTTCTCGTCGCTCGGTGTCCTTCTGGTGGTGGGCGACGACGGGATCACCGCCGTCGACCCGGCCGACATCGACGCCGTCCGGATCCGACGTCCGCTCGATCCCCTCACTCCTCTCTGGCGGGTCGACCACCTGCCCAAGGGCCGCCTCATCGCCGGCCCCGAGCAGGCGCGGCAGTGGCGGCGATCCCAGTCCGTTCTCGGCGGCGCCCTGCTCGTCGGACTGGCCACGGCCAATTTGGAGATGGCCGTGGCCTACGCCAAACAGCGTGAACAGTTCGGAAAACCGATCGGTTCCTTCCAGGCCGTGAAGCACATGTGTGCCGACATGCTCGTGGCCGCCGAGACGGCCCGGGCCGCCGTCCACGCCGCTGCGGTCACCATCGACCAACCCGGTGTCGGCGACCCCGACCGGGCTGCCGCCGGCGCCGCACTGCTGGCCGCCGAGGCGGCCATCAAGAACGGCAAGACCTCCATCCAGGTCCACGGCGGGATGGGATT